>NZ_JAUCAP010000041.1:0-24195 GCF_030361045.1 Lentilactobacillus sp. TOM.63 | reverse complement strand
AATTGAATGCCATTTCCTGTAAAGTCTTCAATGTAGAGTCCTCTTCTCTCATGTGGTTTTGTTTGGCAATTTAACTATACCAGAGCTGAGGCTCTTTTTGTGCACTTAAAAGGTGAAAATGCAAAATACCCATCAAACGCGTGAAACATGTGTTTGATGGGTATTTTGTGTATTTTTATGAATAAATCAGGTAAGAGAATATTTTTTTAATAATTTTATTGACTGAACGTCGTTCAATAGTAATACGTAATGTAAGGAGGGCACTATGAGAATAACAAAGCGTCCAGATGAACGTAAAAGAGAACTACTTGATTTAGCGTTTAATCTTTTTAAAGAAAAAGGATTTTCTAAGGTATCTGTTAGAGAAATAATTGATAAAACAAATAGTTCAAAGTCCCCGGGGTTGTTTTACTATTACTTCAAATCAAAACAAGATATTTATGATGCAGTCATTGATAATGTGGTAGACACGGAGATGAACAAGCGGAAGGATATCATTGCATCATTTACATCTAAGAACGATATAGAAGAAATTCTTGATAAGTTAGTTGATTCCGCAAAAGAAAGTGCAGTAATATTTCATCAATTTGAAAATAGGAGCGGAGATTCACAGCTAATCAATGATGTTTCTCAAAAGTTAGTAAAGCAAGAATTTTATCTAATTAGTAAATTAATTAACGATTATGTTGGAAGAAAGAAGAAAGATAAGACCGATAGCAAGTTGGATGAGTATTATGCTAGCTTCATTGTTTATGGATCGAATGGGGTTCTACTTAATGCTGATGGAGATTTCGAGAATGAAACAGAATTTATTAAAATGTGTTTAAAAAAACTGATTCAGGACAGTTAGCAGAAAATAACAACTTAATTGAGAAAAAAGATAACTCAGGGCCAGAAGCATTAGGTCCAATACAAATCATGGGCGAAAGGAGCAGTGATACACTCAAAAACTAATCGGTAAGAAACTATATTTTTGCGTCGGGGTTGACAGTAATCGCTTCTATAAATTCTTTATGATCATCCCGTGGAATAGAGATTTTAAACAAAAGATCTGTCCAAAATCTTTGTAGGGCTGTATAGTCGACTTCATAATTTTTACCATCCCATTTAATTATATTATGAACAGACTTCCTATTAAACGGTTTTGCTTCTGCAATATATGCAGTGTATGCCATCAAAAATATCGGACACAGTTCCAATATCCGTAATTTCATTTCTCGCATGCTTATTTTATGTCCATCTCCAAAATAATCTAACATTTGATGAACGATATCGTCATCTAAAAACCAATTTAATCCTCATTCTTTTAAATCTATTTTCTTAAAACGACTAAAATTAAAGACCCGGATTTAAAATTGAACTGCAACACTGAGCCAAGTATACAAATAGGCCATAGAGACCTACGCTTGATAGTGACCAAACAAATCAAGAAAGGACTTCTCTATGACCCAGATCAAGCATACTACTCAACGACATTACCAACAACTTCAACCCGAGGAACGCGGTGAAATTCAAGTGCTCTACGAGCAGGGGAAATCTGCCCATGCGATCGCTAATCATCTACATTGGACAGTTAGTACAATCATCCGTGAGTTAAAGCGTGGTACGGTTTTGCAGCGTAATGTGGACTATCAGTACTATACCCGTTACTTTGCTGATAGTGGTCAAATAAGCTATCAAAATCATCGCCTTCATTGCCATTCAAAAGGGCTTCTCAAACGCTGCTGGTTCAAGCCCTACGAGAGCGTCCTAGAATCCAAAGCGTCGATAGCTTTGTTCACTACTTCTCGCAGATTCATCCAACCTCCCCTGAGCCATCAACACCGACCGTTTATCGCTATATTGATCGTGGGTTGTTACCAATCAAAAATGCCGACCTGCCTGAAAAGCTTCGTCGACGAATCAAACGTCCAGGAAAGCATCACGAACGGTTGAATAAGAAGCGCTTAGGCGCTTCAATTGAGAAGCGTCCAACTAGCGTTCTGAAACGCGAACATTTTGGTGACTGGGAAGGCGACCTGGCTAAGGGTCGACGAGTGTCTAGCGAACCAGCTATCCTGACGTTAACCGAACGTTACTCACGATATGAAATCATGATCAAGTTGCCTAACTACCACGCGCAGACCTGCTATCAAGCTCTCCAAGAGACCATTCGTCTTTATGGATCGGCGGCTTTTAACAGTATTACATTCGACAATGGTGCCGAGTTTGCCAAACTTAATCAGGTAAAAGGCACTCAAATCTACTACGCTCATCCTTATTCCCCTTGGGAAAGAGGAACCAATGAAAACCACAATGGGCTTATCCGTGAGTACATTCCCAAAGGCAAATCACTTCACCACTACGAAGTAGTGTCTCCTAAATGTTGCACTTGATTTGACAATTTGGGCTAAAATTAAAGATATACATTCCTCTAACGTATTATCTCCTCAATATGATATATATGCCGCCGACGAAGCCCACATCACTTATGATACGGACTCCCCTCATTAATCATAAACGCCCGATAAATCTGCTCCGTCAGCACCAACCGCATCAACTGGTGAGGCAACGTAAATTTACCAAATGAAATTTGGGTATCCGCGCGATCGAGAACTTCCTTTGACAGACCAAGTGAACCACCAATCACAAACGTAATATCTGAATGACCATAGGTGGTTAAGTCCGCGATCTCCTTAGCGAAGGCCTCAGAAGATCGTTCTTTACCCAAGATTGCAAGTGCATATACGTACTCGCGATCTTTTATTTTGGCCAAAATCCGCGAACCTTCTTTATCCATCACATCATCCATTTCCGCTTGGCTCAGAGATTCAGGAGCCTTTTCATCGGGAACCTCAACGATCTGAAACTTGCAGAAACGCGATAACCGTTTGGCGTATTCAGCAATTCCCTGTTTAAAATAGGTTTCCTTTAATTTTCCAACGACAACTAACTTGATATTCACGATCACATTTCCTCCAAAATTAATTTGTCTGTGTACAAAAGTGGGCTTATAAACAAGTTGTCCACAAAGTTATCCACAGGTTTATGCACATAACTATTATTTTTGGAACCCGCATTTTTTTCAGAATTGTCAAGAGCCAAATTACTTATCCACAAAACTGTGGAAAACATCTGTTCGCAATCTACTGATTCAAACCTTATTATACCAGTAATCCAGCGACCAAACAAAAACCGATTTTATCCCCAATAAAGTTATCCACAATTTCTGTGGATAACTTTGTCATTTCGGGGGATAACTTCTTAATGTTTATATATCAATAATTCAACCAAGCTTGTGGATTATCCACAAAGTTATCCACAGGTAAAATGTGGATAGATCTCCCTTCTTTAATTTGTTCGTTAATTATTTACACGGAATTTACATAGTAGTTCGGCTTTTACCCATCATGTAGGGGCAAGATTCGTCGATGCTCCTTAGACCGTTCGGAAACGGGTTATCAGTTAAAATTCAAATGGCAAAAATGTTCATTTTCCTCATTTTTGACGTCACTAAAAATCATTTCCACCATCCCTTACGTATTTACTTAATAGAGGTGATTAAAATGGTTATTAAAATTCAATCTGTTAATCATATGAACGCATTTCTGCTTCCCGATAGTATCCGGCCGCAAGCGGCACACTACAATGTTTTTCAAGCAGACGATGGGGTCATCCTGTTCATTCCTGTCAAAAACGTTTCTGAATAAATTCGGCTGAGAGGTGAACCTTGTAACCAAACACAGCAGCCATTCCAAGATTTGGAATGGCTGCTGTGTTTGGATTCTGGGCTTCGCTAATGATTATCCCGCCTTATTTACTTGCTTCACTCAATACCTTGTTAGTTGCTTTTTGATTCAACGTAATCGTGCCAGTCTTCTTATCGCCTTTGTGGTAGTAAGTAACCGAAATCTTGTCGCCGATCTTGTGTTTATACAAAATATCTCTCAACTGACTCTGTTCAGTAATGTTCTGACCGTCAAGGTTGGTAATAACATCGTATTTGGCTAATCCTGCACGTTTAGCAGGTGAATTAGCGTTCACTTGAAGAATGACCGCTCCTTGGGTAACACTCTTAGGAAGCTTCAATATGGAGCGTTGTTGCTCTTCAGAAACATTGGAAAGGTCAGTATAACCAATTCCCAGTGCCGGTCGAACCACTTGACCGTTCTTAATTAGTTGATTGATGATTGTCACAACTTCATTACTAGGAATTGCAAAACCCATTCCTTCAACGCTGGTTCCCTGTTGATCAGAAGCCAACTTCATTGAGTTGATGCCAACCACTTGACCAGCTAAATTGATGAGGGGACCACCTGAATTACCAGGATTAATTGCCGCGTCGGTTTGAATAACCGTTGCGTTACCAATTTGTTGACCACTCTCTGAAGTTTGCGGAACTTCTCGCTTCTTAGCAGAGATAATTCCTTGGGTCACCGAGGTTGCGTATTGAGAACCAAGTGGCGATCCAATTGCGAGAACCGGTTCGGCAACCTTGATGTTATCTGAATTACCAAACGTTGCCACTTTATTGACCTTGTCGGAGTTAATCTTAATAACTGCCAAATCAGTGACAGCATCCTTCCCGACAACTTTAGCGGAAACCTTAGAACCATCACTTAAAATGATCTCGAGGGCATTGGCACCGGAAACCACGTGGTTGTTAGTCACAATGTAAGCACTATTGCCACTCTTCTTGTAAATGACCCCAGAACCTTCACTGGATGCTTCCAACTCGCCGCTCTTCTTACTCTTACTAGAAGAAGTATCACCACCAAGAATGCCAGCCAGCGTATTGTCGCTTTGGCTTTCACGTTGTAAGTTGATGACAGAGACAACGGTACTCTTAGTTGAATTAAATGCCTGTTCGGCTTGGGTACTGAGGTTCACTTTCATGTTACTGATATTGGTGTTGCCATTCTTATTACTACCAGAAATTAATTCTGTTCCAGTACTACTGCTATTGTTATCAAAGTACGAAATACCACCATAAGTAATCCCGCCGCCCAAAGCGCCGGCAATTACAGCAGTTGCAATTAATTTTCCAAAACCATTTTTTTGTGCCAATTAGTGTTCCCCCTTCTCTTTCTCTATTACATTCTAATAATACCTTATTTTTTTGAAAAAAGTGTGTTGTAAACTTTATAAATCTCTAAAGGAAATCTAAACAATCATTAAAGGCGAAGCTTCTTCTGGCTCCGTATCATATAACTTGAAGTCTTTGCCAACTCCCATATCGTGATCGGCCAAGATCGAAGCAACCGTCAAATGACAGAGTGATTTCATGTTATTGTGCTGGCTGCGATGACCCAAGAAGACCTTCTTAGTCCGATGCCCAATGACGTCCAACATAGTATTGGCCCCATCTTCATTTGACAAATGGCCCTGATCACCTAAGATTCGTTGCTTCAATGGCCAAGAATATTCGCCGTTTTCCAGCATTTCAATATCATGATTACATTCCAGTAAATAGCCATCGGCGTCCTTGATGACACCTTCCATCCGATCAGAAACGTAACCAGTGTCAGTTAAGACGACAAAGGATTTATTGTGATGATGAAACACGTAAAATTGTGGTTCGGCAGCATCGTGTGACACCGAGAAACTTTCGACATCCAGATCGCCAAAATCTTCAACGGTATCAGGCGGAAAAATGTTCTTCTGCTCATCAGAAACTTTGCCAATTCGAGAACTCATAGCATCCCAAGTTCCCTGATTTGCGTACACACTCATGTGATATCGACGGGCCAAAACGCCAACGCTTTGACGGTGATCTGAATGCTCATGGGTCACAAACAACGAATCAACATCGTTGAGATCCCGACCAATCGATTTCATCAAATTCGCAATTTTTTTACCACTCAACCCAGCATCCAGCAAAATCTTGTGCTGCGGGGTTTCGATATAGGTCACATTACCAGTACTGCCACTGGCAAGCACACTAATCTTCATATCATCATTATCCATTGTTATTCTTCCCAACATTAATTATTCAGATGAAACTTGACTATTTTTCAGGTTCTCATTAGTTTCCTTAATGATCCCACCAGTAAATGCGTTAATCCGTTTGATTTGAACCTGAGTGGAATTTTGCGGCTTAATCGCAATGATCCAAGTTGGAATAAACACCCGGTCATCATCGATCGATAATAGTTTTGTGTAACCTAACTCTGTCCAGGCAACTTTGGTGTTGTTTGGTATCTCATTATACTGATATAGCCAAATTAATGCACGGGTTTCTGATATAGTTTCCGATTTTTCACGCAAACTCTTAATATCCTGGAGATAGGTTTGACTGTAACTCACAATTTGGTGATTTGAATTCAACGCAAACCTAATTTGGGCTTCCGAGGAGTACATGAGTCCCCCCATGGCCTTCTGTGAATAGACGATGGTTCGCGAGGTTGAAAGTTGTTTGTTATACGTATATTCATCACCAAATAGGATAAAGGTGGGATCAGACATCATCCGGTTAATCGTCTTTTGCGGGGCATCTGCACTGACCGTGACGGGTTCTTTAAATTCACTCTCCAACTCGTGACCAATGTAGTGGGGAGTCTGATTGACCAGCTGGCCCATTTGATCTCGAAGTAAATCATCTTGGGTTCCGGAAAGGTAGTAGGCAAAGCCCTTTTTATTGGACAAATCATCTACCTTAATTTGATCATTTCGCATTTCTTTAACAATCTTTGCGTTTGAATCGCCCTGCGAAACGTTTTCCGCCTGCAGATCGGTGTTCTTTTGAAACATGCCAAACAAGAAGATATCGATCGCAATAAAGGTGACTAAAAAAATGATTTCAATCCGCCGAAAGTTCATTTAACTCCCCCTCCTTCCCTAATAGTGATTAATCATTGACGTATAGGATTGCCACTTACCGTTATAAAAGATGTACCAATCCGGTGTTAAATTGACCAGCAATGGTGAGTTCTTATCCTTTTGCCAACCGTAACCAATTTGAATTTTCTTAATGTCTTTCACTTTATAACCGCTATTGACCAATCGTTTGATCAATGTAGCTGTTGCTGGTAACGTCGAGTAACCCTTTTTACTTGGAATCGGCACTTCCGGATTATCAAGTGAAAAGTTCATTCGCTGGGCACTGGAATTGATTGTTCGAGTCGAAATCGTGCCAAAGCCATTTGCCCGAAAAATCGGGAATCCTTCGACAAACGTGCGGTACATCACGGTCCGACTGCCACTATCGTAATCAAAGAACCGCACGTTATCCAATGGCAATCCCAGATCGGATAACTTGTTATAAGAGTTATTCAAGACAGAAGTCATATTCTGGCGATTTTTATTGGGCCGATAATCAGAAAATCTCCCCATCCGGGTTTTCGAGTTAAACATCAATTCCATCGAATTCTGATCACCATAGATGACCCCATTCTTGTGGCGTTTGGCATTAATATTTTGAGAATCATCGTTACTCAGCAAGCGACTGACGTAGTAATCTTCTGACTGACGATCCACCAGATACTCGTAGGGTTCCATTTGAACCGAGGTGTTCACGTAAACCAACGGCTTTTTATTGAACAACTTAAAGGTTGCTGGAATTGTTCGCATACTCAATTTCAGGACATTATTCAATGATTTCAAGCTGTGTTTCTTTACTTTAACCTGATACACTTTGAAATCTTGATCGTTCAGCAAATAAATCTTCGTCGAATCAGTCGTCGGCAGCACAATTCTCGTTACCGTATGATTCGGAAATTTCTTGAAGCGATTGTTCACATTATTGTTTAAAATTTTCATCGATACCGGCGTTGGATAGCTCAACATAATGGAATTTGGCTGGTTGGCAATTTTGAAATATTCAGTTTGCGAACCACTACTGGTTTCTTTAATGCTGGGGTCTTGGTAGTCGCGCATCGTCTTTTTAACTTCGGCGATCAAATTGACCAACCGGTTAACCATGATCTTTTGGCTGCCCTCACGGTTGGTATAAACCGCCTGAGTGGGCGTATAGACATAGTGCTTTGGCTTAATCATCGATTCAGTTTGCGAGTTTTGATTGGTATTTTGTTTGCTGCGGTAGTTAGCTGGATTCGTCCAAAGAACCATCGAAAGAGTAAGACTGACAATAACCGCAATGGTTAAAGCAATTGGTATCAAGTATTTACTAAACTTCATCCCATAAGTCCTCCTCTTTTATTGGTTCATATGGCAGGGCAATATAAAATGTGGAGCCTTTTCCTTCGACACTTTCAACCCAAAGCTGACCTTTAAGTGCCTCAACCACTTCTTTAGAAATTGCAAGGCCAAGGCCACTGCCACCTTGTTGACGAGAACGGGCCTTATCAACTCGGTAGAACCGATCAAAGATGTGAGGGATATCTTTACGCGGAATCCCCAGACCTTGATCACTGATGCTTAAAATGACCTTATTGCGGGTCTCATAGAGCCGACAGGTAATCACACCACCATCTGGCGAGTATTTGATCGCATTATTCATTAAGTTATCGAGAACTTGGGTAAATCGGTCGGTATCCAAATCTACCCAAAGATCGCGGTTCGTGAACTTTCGTTTAATCGTATAGGTTTTTTCCGGATGATCATCCTTTTTGAGGATCATGTCAAAGCGGTTCAAGACATAGTTGAAAAGTTCGTTGATATTGACGAGTTCGACTTCTATCTTCTGGGTACCCGAATCCATTCGTGACAAGGTGAGTAAATCATTGATCATCCGAATCATCCGGTCGGTTTCATCTTGGGTCACTTTAAGAAATTTGGGTGCCAGCTTGGGATCCTTCCAAGCACCATCGGACAAAGCTTCAATGTAGGACCGCACACTGGTTAACGGCGTTCGCAGTTCATGAGAAACGTTGGAAACAAATTGCTTGCGGTCCTGATCGATTCGTTGCTGCTCGGTGATATCCCGGAGAACACAAACCAAACCACTGATAAACCCAGATTCCCGCTGAATCAGTGAGAAATGGGCGTGAAGGATTAAGCTGTGGTCGTCACTAGAGAAGTCAAGAATCAGTTCATCTGGTTTTTCCAGTAAATCCCGCAGACTATAATCTTTGCGAATATCCAGCACATCAAGAATTGATTGACCCATGGCTTGATTTTCATCACGATTCAAAAAGCTGGCCGCCGTTTCGTTGATAATGATGACATTACCTCGGCGGTCGGTCGCTAAAACGCCATCGGTCATGTTCGCCAACACTGAATCCAGTCGCCGGCGTTCAGATTCCGTTGATTCATGGGACTCTTCGACCCTGACTGACAAGTTATTAACAGCACTTGCCAATTGGCCCAACTCATCATTTCCATACACATGAACTTGACCAGAGTAATCGCCACGGGCAATCCGAATCGTTTGCTTCTTCATTTCTTCAATCGGCCGGGTAATCGCCCGCGAAATAACGATTGAGATGAGTAACCCCAAGATAATCGCGATCGATGCGGCAAACAAGAAGATCACCGTAATATTGTTAATATTCTGATAGACTGTATCCAAGTTTGCCTTGGTATAAACGACCCCAACGATAGTGCTGTTATTTCCAGAACTCTTAATCAACGGCGAAATAAGCGTATAGTATCGCGTATCCGTTGTTGAGTCATAAGTATTCTTTTCGATGGTCGTTCGGCCATAGATCGCATTTTTGACGTTATCATCGGTGGTTTTTTGACCGACAACCGCTTGGTTATTGACTTGATTGGTTCCCCGAATGGTCCCCTTTGTATCAATAACCTGAATTTGCGCGTTATTCGGACTATCTGTATCATTTAGAATTGTCCGAATTCGCCGATTAGCAGCCGTTTCGTTGGTCCGTGATAATTGCGTAGTTAATGAATTGGTTACGTATGTCTGAAGCTGGATTTGATTTTTAAACGTTGATAGGTTTTGATGTTCCAACTGTCTCACAAAAACGGCCCCAACAATTTCAAGGGTGACCAGTAATACCAGTGCGAAAACCAGCGCGATCTTAAATTTGATTGATTGATAAAACTTGATTCGATTATTCACAACCAGCTAATACCCCTTATGTTTGAATTCATTAAATCTAGGCTTGGTCACTTTCTGGATTTCTGAGGTAATAACCAACCCCACGGCGGGTTACTAACCAGGTTGGATGACTTGGGCTGTCTTCAACTTTTTCGCGGAGTCTTCGAACGGTTACATCCACGGTTCTGACATCACCAAAATAATCGTAGCCCCAAACGGTTTGGAGTAAATGTTCACGAGTCATTACTTGGCCAATGTGTTGAGCTAAATAGTGCAATAGTTCAAATTCCCGGTGGGTTAATTCAATATTTTCACCCCGTTTAGAAACGGAATAAGCCTCTGGATGAATGACCAAGTCACCAATCTTAATGTCTTGGTTATCATCAGCTTCATTAGCGTTGTTGTTACTAGTTCCCTGACGGCGCAAGTTGGCCTTTACCCGGGCAACCAGTTCACGGTTAGAGAATGGCTTGGTAACGTAATCGTCGGCACCTAATTCAAGGCCCAACACTTTATCCAACTCTGAATCTTTGGCCGTCACCATGATGATAGGGGTGTCCTTGGTCTTACGAACTTCTCGGGCAACTTCCAAGCCATCGACTTTTGGCAGCATTAAGTCCAAGATGATCAAGTCTGGATCAACGTCCTTCACTTGTTGCAACGCTTCTTCACCGTCGTAAGCTACGGAAACTTCATAGCCTTCTTTAGTTAAATTAAATTTCTCAATATCAACGATTGGTTTTTCATCGTCAACTACTAGAATTTTCTTTGCCATTAACAATTTCTCCTAACATGGATTTGGTATTGTTATTTTTCTTTTTCATTTAATTGCACACGCCAACATGTTGCCATTATAACACAGCTCATTTGTCGCGTAATAAATCCGAATAATGTCCGCATCCGCCCTCAAATCGTTTAATAGCAAGTGGACAAAATTTGGAAAAAGTCCAAAAGAATTCACAACTGGAATTACTTTTAGAAAAGCTGTTGCAAAATAAAATTTCATATGCTATTATATTTAAGTCGGTTAGTAATGGGCAGTTAGCTCAGTTGGTAGAGCAACGGACTCTTAATCCGTGGGTCCAGGGTTCGAGCCCCTGACTGCCCACTTATTACATACTACTAAATAACGATCATGCAGCTGCTTGCAGCCATGGTTGTTATTTTTTTGCCCAAAATTCCTGACAACTCCTTTCATATGGAAAAATTGCCTTTATTTGCAAATGAGGTTGAGACATTAGTCGGCAGATTATTTATAATGCAGCTTAGTTTTCCATTCTTATATTGATAAAACTTGCGCCAAACGGTTGGTCCTCGCCATTTAAGCCAAAAAAGTAATGCATTCCAAAGTCAGAATGCATTACTTTTTTCACTTAAATTCTGGGATCAAATCGCCTTTCGTCCCAATCTCAACATACAAAAAATTATTGCTGTGCATACGATATCGACGAAAACTTATTATATGACTTCACAAATAACAGTTTCACGGTTCCTCGAGGACCTGAACGGTTCTTTTCAATGATAACTTCAACTTCACCAACATCGTTTTCGTCATCCTCGCCACTTGAACCACTGGACTGGTCGTCGTCATCCTCGTCCTCATCCTCATCCCGGTAGTAATCGTCACGATACAGGAAGGCAACGATATCGGCATCCTGCTCAATCGAACCGGATTCACGGATATCTGACAACACTGGCCGTTTGTCTTGACGTTGTTCAACTCCCCGAGAAAGTTGTGACAATGCAATCACCGGGACATGTAATTCCTTAGCCAGCTTTTTAAGTTGTCGAGAAATTCCGGAAACTTCTTGTTGCCGGTTTTCGGCGTTGCTGCCTTCAATCAACTGGAGATAATCGACAACCACTAAGCCAAGGTTGCCAGACTCTTTAGCTAATCGGCGGCATTTTGCCCGAATTTCCGACATTTTAATTCCGGCAGTATCATCGATAAAAATATTTGCCCGGGATAAACTCCCCATCGCAACCACTAAATTTTGCCATTCGTCTTCAGTCAATTGACCAGTTCGTAAATGGTTGGCGTTGATGCTCCCCTCAGCACATAACATCCGGTTAACCAACGATTCCGCACTCATTTCCAGACTAAAAATGGCAACCGTTTTGTCGGTCTTAGTACCAACGTTTTGAGCCAGGTTAAGTGCAAAGGCCGTTTTTCCGACAGCCGGCCGAGCTGCTAAAATAATTAACTCGTCTTCATGAAGACCGGTCGTAATTTTATCCAATTCAGGATAACCGGTGGAAACACCAGTAACCGTATCACCAGCTTGCGACAACCGATCAATTTCGTTAAAGGCGCTGTTTAAAACATCTTTAATCGCTTTAAAACCAGACTGATTCCGATTTTCAGCAACGTTCATAATGTCGCGTTCGGCATCATCCAACACCGTTGTGATATCGTCATCGGTGCTGTAACTATTGGTGACAATGTTGGTGGCCGTTTGGATCAAGCGCCGGAGCAGCGACTTATCCTTCACAATTTTGGCATAGTAAGTAATATTGGCCGCGGTTGGAACAGATCCAGCCAAATCAGCGATATACTCCATCCCACCAACATCATCTAAATTATTCTGTTCTGTCAGTAAATTGGTTATCGTCACCACATCGACAGCCTGATCACGATCGTTCAATTCAACCATGTCTTTGAAAATAATCTGGTGAGCCCGCTTATAAAAATCATCGGGTTCCAAATATTCCATAGCTTCAATGAGCGCATCTGTGCTCAAGAAAATCGATCCTAAAACTGCCTTTTCGGCATCGATATTCTGTGGTGGCAACTCATTTACAAAATCATTGCTCATTTAAATTCCTCAAATTTATTCCTAGTAACTAAAATAATCGTATAGATATTCTATCTCATTTTGCCATTTGTCGCAAAAGAGACTGGCCAAAACTTGAAGTTCTGGTTCCAGTCTCTAATGGTGATTTTGATTTTATGACCACTAATATTTTTGGTGATCTAAATACTGTATTTGGTGGCGCGTTACGCTCTGTATCACCCGTTGCTGATCGCTCACTGGTTTTAGGACAGCTCCTCAAAGCAGAGATCTACATGTAAGCACCACTGAGAAAAATTCCAGAATCGGGAATTTCCCTCAGCGGCGACTTACACTCCGATCTCTACTAACCGCTTTGTTCCGCTCACTGTACCTTAGGACAGCTCCTCCAGGCAGCAACCTGCACGTAAGCACCTTTGGCAAAAATCCCAGAATCGGGGATTTCTGCCAAAGGCAACTTATGCTCCGGTTGCTAACCGGCCTGGATCCGCTCACTCTCTTTAGGACAGCTCCTCAAAGCAATAACCTGCACATAAGCACCTAAATCAAAAATCCCCAAAACCGGGATTTCTGATTTAGGCAACTTATGCTCCGGTTATTAACCGCTTTGCTACGCTCACTTTTCTAGGACAGCTCCTCAAAGCAGGAATCTGCACATAAGCACCCCAAGCAAAAATCCAGAACCAGGATTTCTGCTTGGGGAGACTTATGCTCCGATTCCTAACCGCTTTGCTACGCTCACTTTTCTGAAACGTGAACTCTGATTCGTGCTTCGACTTCTGGCCGCAGCTTAACGTGAACGTTGGTATAGCCCGCTACTCTAATTGGATCGGCGAGTTCAATCTTTCGTTTGTCTAACTTGATACCAAATTGCTTATCCAATGCAGAGGCGATTTGCTTACTTGGAATCGAACCGAACAGTCGCCCATCAGTTCCGGCTTTGGCTGATAATTCAACTACTGTTTTGTCGTCTTCCAATTGAGCCTTTACCTGTTTGGCCTCTTCAAGTTCTTCAGCTTCTCGCTTCTCTTCAGCTCGCAGTTTCCCTTTGAGTTGACTCATGGCAGCCCGAGAAGCTCGTTTTGCTTTGCCGTTTTTAATTAAAAAGTTTTGAGCATAGCCGTCAGGAACTTCTTTTACCTCGCCACGCTTACCCTTACCACGGACGTCTTCTAGAAAAATTACTTTCATAATCGATCACTCCTACTATCCTCAAAATTAAATACCTTTATTCATTATCATCGATATACTTGATGGATTCAAGCAATAATTGTTTAACATCCGCAATTGATTTGCCTTCAATCTGAGTGGCACCACTAGATAAGTGACCGCCGCCACCCATTCTTTCCATAATAATTTGAACGTTGATTGAACCCGTACTTCGCGCTGAAACCCCGACTTGGCCGTCTGAGCGTTTAGTGATAATAAACGATGCATCAACCCCAGACATGGTCAAGAGCGAGTCACAGGCCTGGGCAGCCGTAACCGGATCGTAAACCCGGTCTTCTTCACCAACAATCATCGCCATATCTTTGTGGAAGAATTCCACCATCGAAATCAGATGGTTTCGCTGCAGGTAATTATCAATATTTTCCTTCATTAACTGCTGCATTTCAGTTGAATCAGCTCCAGCAGACCGCAGGTAACTGGCCGCATCAAACGTCCGGGTACCGGTTCGCATTGAGAAGGACTGCGTATCAATGAAAATCCCAGTTAACATGGCCGTTGCTTCAATTCGGTTAATCGGTTCTTCTTCATGAGGCTGATATTCAAACATTTCAGTAATCAGCTCACAAGTCGATGACGCATACGGTTCAATATAGACCAACATTGGGTTTTCTGGAAATTCTTCGCCCCGTCGATGGTGATCAATGATGATGACCCGTTCTGCCATCTTTTGATAGAGCTCTTCAGAAATACTGATGGATGGCTTTGAATGATCGACCATGATCAGCAGACTGCTATCAGTGGCCTTCTCCATTGCTTCTGATGGCGTAATAATTGAATCACTAATTTCTGGATACTTCTTAGCCGCTTCGAGCAATCGCTGGATATCAGAATGGACCTTCTCTTTATCGAGAACGATCCAGCATTTCTTATTGTTCATTTGGGCAATTCGCCGAATCCCCAAACAAGCACCAAGTGCATCCATATCTGGACGGGTATGTCCCTGAACAAAGACTTGGTCAGAAGCATTCATCAACTCATTTAAGGCTTGTGAAATCATTCGGGCCCGAACCCGAGTCCGTTTCTCCATTGGATTAGTTTTACCACCATAGAATCGGGCAGTGCCATCCAGTGACTTCACAACAACCTGGTCACCACCACGACCCAAAGCCAAATCAAGGTTACTCTGCGCTTGATCAGCCAAACTATTCAAGTCGTCCTCGCCGTATGCAATTCCGATACTCAAGGTCAGCGGGAAGTTTTGCTTTGAAGTCGTTTCCCGGACAACATCCAGAATATTAAATTTATCGTTCTCAATTGCCGTTAACGACTTCGCATAGGCCAACAGGAAGAAATGATCATCATCAATTTGCTTTAAATACATCCCATATTTTTGTGACCAGGTTGCCAACTCGTTAGTGACATAGTTGCTCAAATTAGAAATTTCCTGGTCAGTCATTGATTGGGTAATTTCATCATAGTTATCCAAGAAAATTTGGCCAACCGAAATCTGTTCAGATTCGTAGCGTTCCTGAATATTGGCATACTTAGTAATATCCATCAGATACATGGAATTGTATTCCTTCTGGATCAACATGGTAAATTTGTGGTCACGCCAGGTAACCGTATGAAATTCATTCGATTCCTCGTATTTCATGATCAACTGTTGTAAATCGTGATCAATGTCGTCGATTTTCTTACCCAGAACGTTGTCATCCTTAAAGTAGTTCATGAGATAAGGATTTGCCCATTCCACCAAACCATCGCCGTTAGTCACCATGACACCAATCGGCATCTCCAGCAAGGCTTCTTGTTCACCACGATGAATCCGATATGATAAATCAGTAATGTACCTATTAGTGTCAGAACTGATTTCATTCATCATCACAATCGTATAGATCAACCCAGCGACACTAATCACGATCAAAACGGCTGCTACGATCAGGTTGTACAAGGATGAGATGACAATCCCATAGATAACAAGCAGCGCAATAAAAAACATGATTCGTCGTAAGCGTCGATTATGAACAAACGGTGGCAATTCACCGTTATTATTTGAAAACCAATTTTTCATTTTATGTCCTCTTACTCAATATGGTTAATGCTCTTATTCTAACATAAAAAGAAAGTGCGCGGAACGTAACGGGTTGGTGCGATTATCTAAGGAGTTCCTAATTAAAATCCTGGGTTTGGATTTTGGTTAGGAATTTCTTAGATAGTTAGCGCCAGTTATGTGTAGCGGTCCTATGAAAGTGCGCGGAACGTAACGGGTTTGACGCGCTAATCATCACTTCCAGCTTTGACTCAAAAAATCCAGGAACCGTGATGCATTCCTGGATCATTATCAGTTGATTATCTCATATGATTACTGCTCCGCACTTGGAACCAATTTTCGTTGATGCAGGTAAGTAACCCCACCAAAGACAATGGTCCAAACAATTGCGCCAACAGCACCGAATATGTCTTCTGGAATTAAGAAGAGGGTGAAGAACACAACCACGAAGAAAGCAATGGTCAATGGACTCATGATCTTGTAAGCAGGCATGAGGAAGCCATCAGGCAAGAAGTCACTGGAAGCTCGATACTTTCTGTGGGCAACCATGGCCAGGGTATAAACGATCAAATACATATCACTGGAAACCCCAGTTACGATCGTAAATACTGAACTCAAAACACTCGTCAAACTCATCAATGGCGTAACCAGAACCAGTGCTGCGGAGAAGATGATGGCGGCAGCGGGAACCCCATTACCAGAAATTTTAGCAAACGTTTTATGCATCCAGCTGTCTTCAGGTACTTCAGTCGCTAACTGATAAAAATGACGGCCAGCCGAGAAGATACAACTATTGAGCGCCGAGGCAGCTGATGTTAGAACCACGAAGTTAATTAACGCCGCCGCTGCAGGGAATCCGGCTAATTTAAATACTTGAACAAATGGACTGGCATCGGGAGTAATGGAAGTCCATGGGATGATCCCCATGATGACGATTAAAGCACCAATGTAGAAAATCAGAATTCGTAATAAAGTTTCATTAACGGCTTTTTTGATAACCGAATGAGGTGATTTTGCTTCACCAATCGTGATACTAACGAATTCAATTCCTTGAAAGGCGAAGAAGACCATCGGGAACGCATCAATAAAGCTGTAAATACCATGAGGAAACAGGGTAAAGTGGTTGAAAACATTCGATAAACTGGCATTCCCTAATGGGGTGATTGACCCACGAGCCATCATGAAAATTCCAGTGAAAATCATGGCTAAGATGGCAACAATCTTAATCATCGCGAACCAAAATTCAGCTTCACCAAACAGGCGGGCAGCGATCAGGTTAACCCCAGCCAGAATTCCGAGGAAGGCTAACTCAATCAACCAGGCTGGCAGATGCGGAAACCAATATTGGACATACGTCGCAGTGGCAGTCAATTCAGCCATACAAACAAATACGAGGCCAATCCAATAAGTCCAGCCAGTGAAATGACCAACTGTCGGTCCCAAGTATCGTGAAATGAATGATACGAACGTATGCTGGGATGGATCGGAGTAAAACATCTCACCAATTCCTCTCATCATAAAGAAGAAAAACAGGCCTAAAACAACATACACCAACATAACTGAAGGTCCGGTCTTGCTAATGGTACTCCCGGATCCTAAGAACAATCCAGTTCCGATCGTGCCACCAATAGCAATCATTTGAACATGACGATTGCTAAGCGCTCGCATCGTTCCATCTTGGTTCTCGGTGATTTTTGATTTCATAAGCATCCTCCTAAAAATAAGAGCAACATAAGATAGAGATTAAAATATTTCTAATGAATGAACTGATAATATCATATTTTTGGGGATTCGTGTTAGGTTTAATCACATTTTAGGCTACTAAGTTATATTATTAGGCAATTTGGCAAAATTATTGCAGATAATTAGGATATAATGTCATGATTTCTTACATTATTTATTGAATTAAACGGATGATCATCATTAAATTTTAAGAATTAGGCACTTAAGACCTATTTTTACAACCAAACTAGAAAAAAGATCGTGCATTCCAAAAACTGAAGTGAACCCCTGATTGGAGAAATCAAATTCAAGGGGTTCACTTCAACTAGAATGCACGATCTTTTTCACTTAAATTTTGAGATCAGGTTGCTTTATCTCAATCTTTCCTCCCGACTTTTTAATTAAAGGCCTGAGCGATTTCAGTATAGTATGGCTTGCTGCCAACCATATATAGACTTGCTGCCGAACCATCATCGTTAGCACCATAATTAGTCATCCAATATGGCGTGTGGAGATTCCGAACGGCGAGTCGATACTTGTAATCCCCTGATTTTTTAACCTGCTTTTGGTTAGTTCCATCAACCTTCTTATTGGTGTACAGATAAACTGTGGCACCTTTTTTCACCGTCTTGTTAATCTTGGCATAAGCTTGCGGTCGCATATCAAAGTTAGTTCGGTTCGTCCCGGTCATTATCGAAGACCCTCCGGAAGTTTTTTGCTGGTGGCGCCATTTATAAGTCTGATGATTGCTTGGGTAATACTCCAAATAACCATCAGAAGTGATCTTAACAGCATTACTCTGGTAATCTGGGTTGTTAATCTGCTTTAACGCTGCTAAACCACCCGACAAAAGCATCCCATTACCAAATGGCAGCGCATAAGCTGGCCGTTTAATTCGAATAATTCGCGAAGGGGTATACGCAATCTTAAAGCTTAATCTACCTTGACCATTAATTAGCCCATAGTAACGTGAACTCATTGTTTTTCTTTGCAAATAATAACTTAAGCCAGCTGGACCAGGATAAATATGCTTCTTGTCAACATAACCAAATTTGCCGGCAATAATCGTTCCTTTCGGTATTGTCATCGTTTTTTTAACTTGTTTTCCAGATGTGTCCTTGATCGTATAAGTAACCGTTGCTTCCGCCTTTTTGGTTAGCCGATAATAGTCATTTGTGAACGTCCCAGGATCTTTTGGATCAATGGAACTCGATTTTACCCGAAATGGAGATGATGGCAAATAATTAGCTGATACCGTTTTAGCTGAATTGATGATCGTTACCCCAACTAATAGGGTCGAAAAGATTATTGATACAATTGAAATTATTTTTTTCATTTGAACTGTCCCTCCGAGAGTGAATTATATCATGAGTCGGTCGTTTTAAAAAAATAATTCTTGCAATTTATCTCATCAAGTTTTATACTCACTCTAATAATTAAAGTCGAATTACATGAAGTAGTTCCTTATCTGGGTGTCAGGAAGTTGGCGGTTGCTGCGAGCCAATCAGGGTGAGGCTGACGAAATACCGTAATATCACGACAATGGTCAATAACTAGAATCCATTATCTTCTAGTGAGCGGTGTATTTTTTTGAATACACAAGTTGGGTGGTACCACGGTTAAAATCGTCCCTATTGCATTTATATGTGATAGGGACGATTTTTTTGTTTACTTAGGACAGCTGTGTAAGTTTCTAATCGCTTTACTCCACTCACTTTAAAGAAAGGAAATGAGCCTATGGAAAGATCGACAAATGGGGGACTCGTTCGATATTGATAAACCAATTGTTACGACAAAACTTGTCCTTTGGATAATGACAAAAAGAAAAATTTATGTTCGCATTATTTAGCCAAAGCCAAGGACGGCTAAGCAAAGCAGAAAGCTGCACCTAAGCCATTCCAGCCAAAAGCCGAAACCCGTGGCTTTCGGCTGGAGTACCTTAGGCTTCGCTTTCTAACCGCTTTACTCCGCCCACTAATTATAAAAGAGGTTATCAATATGAAAAATAGCAAAATCAGTTTAAGAGAAGCAGCCATTGTTTTAATCGTTGCATTAGCAATTATGGGAACAGGCGTTATCGGCCTGCATTTGTCACCTCAAGTCCCCGTCCTACTCGCAATCACCGTGGTCATTTTTTGGGCCAAACTAACTGGTTTTAACTGGAATGAAATTAATGCTGGCATCAAAGACGGCATCGACAAGGGGATCATTCCCATCGTTATTTTCATCCTGATTGGGGCAATGATTAGTACCTGGATCGCTGCCGGAACCATCCCAACATTGATGGTGATCGGTTTTAAAGCCATTAGTGCTCAGTGGTTCCTACCCACCGTTTTCCTCGTTTGTTCATTGGTTGGTGCCGCCGTTGGTAGTTGTTTCACGGTTGTATCAACTGTTGGAATTGCCTTCTTTGGAATTGGCGTTACCATGAATTTCAATCCAGCCCTAGTTGCCGGCGCAATCGTTGCTGGCGGGGTCTTTGGCGATAAATTATCACCACTATCCGAAACCAATAACTTGGCTGCAGCCGTGGTTGACACAGATTTATTTGATCACATGAAAACCATTCTTTGGTCAACATTACCGGCAGCAACCATCTCCACAATTGCTTTTGGTGCCCTTGGAATGGGGCATAATCATGCAGACATGGCCAAAATCAATACAACCGTCGCCGCATTAAGCAATGATTTCCACATCTCAATTATTTCATTTATTCCAATTATCCTCGTGTTCGTCTGTGCCGGCTTCAAAATGGCCGCTATTCCAACCATGTTACTCAACATTTTCATCTCAGCAGGGATGATGTTCATCAACACTCCTGGCTTGAATATCACCAAGGCCAGCAACATCATCACCAACGGCTTCGTCGCTAAGACCTCTAATAGCGAAGTTAACCTTCTATTATCCCGAGGCGGAATCGTCAGTATGATGCCGACGGTTGCCTTGATCGTCTTAACCCTGTCATTAGGTGGCCTACTGGTTCACTTTGGCTTAATTGGCGCCATTATGACCCCATTAGCTTCACATCTTAACAGTCCAGCCAAATTGGTGACAGCGGCATTAGGTGCTTGTATCGGGGTTAACATCTTCGTTGGTGAACAATTCCTTTCAATTATCTTACCAGGACGGGCATTCAAGAAAACCTTCAATAACGGTGGTTTGGCCAGCAGAGCGCTTGGCCGGGTTCTCGAAGATGGCGGAACAGTTCTCAACTACCTGGTTCCATGGGGCGTTGGTGGAGTCTTTATCGCCAACACGCTAGGCGTTCCAACCATTCAGTACCTACCATTCGTCTTCTTCAGTCTCCTCTGCCCAGTATTCTCATTGCTAAGTGGCTTTACTGGAATTGGCCTAAAAAAACAGCAACTGACGATGTAAAAAAAGAGCACAGTGTTATCGCAACTCAAAATTAATTGATCTTAATTTAAAAAGTCAGCTAAGGCAAATTTGATTTTTGCTTTGGCTGACTTTTTTCATTCAGATAATAAGATTGGTTGAGCGGCATTTTGTAGATTAGGACTGCTCCTCCAAGCAGGAATCTGCATGTAAGCACCTGCTTCTTTGGCATCATAGCGCAAATGCGTTCCACAGATCAGTTAGGTTCCAGAAACTCCCGATCTGTTCCACGCTCTCAACAAAAAAAGTCCTCCCTCTCAGGAAGACTTCTTTGTATTACATTAGTCAGCTGCAACGAATGGCATTAAGCCCATGATCCGTGCGCGCTTAATTGCAATTGTTAATGCCCGTTGGTTCTTGGCACTTGTTCCAGTAACTCGACGTGGAAGAATCTTTCCACGTTCTGAAACAAAGCGTTCCAACAAGTTGATATCTTTGTAGTCGATATATTCGATGTGGTTAGCAGCGATAAAATCAACTTTGCGACGACGACGGCCGCCACGTCTTTGATAAGCCATAGTATTTCCTCCTCAAAGTATCTTATTTACCAGTTCATTAGAATGGTAAATCATCGTCGGAAATGTCAATCGAATCCCCAGAATTGGCGAATGGATCCCCAGGGTTGTTAGCACCATTGTTACCATTGTTGCTACTACCTGAATTGTTACTAGAACCATTACCGCCATTATTGTTGGATGAGTTGTTTGAACTATTGTCAAACGGATTGGCATTGCCGTTATTTTGTTGAGGAGCATTACCATTTTGTTGATTACCTGAATCGTTCCGGGCACCCCGGGGTTCAAGTAATGCAAAATTGTCTACTACTACTTCAGTCACATAAACTCGTTGGCCTTGTTGGTTTTCGTAATTTCTGGTCTGAATTCGACCATCAATTCCAACAAGTGAGCCTTTATGGGTGAAGTTAGCAAAATTTTCAGCAGATTTACGCCAGATTACGCAGTTAATGAAATCGGCCTCACGTTCCCCCTGTTGATTAGTAAACGACCGGTCAACGGCCAGTGTAAACGAACCGACAGCGGTTCCGCTTTGCGTGTATCGTAAATCAACATCGCGGGTTAGGCGACCCGTTAGAACTGCACGATTAAGCATGCTGAATTGCTCCTCTCATATTAAAATCAATTATTAGTCGTCACGAACAACGATCATATGACGTAAAATATCGTCATTAATCTTTGAAAGACGATCAAACTCGTTAAGTGGGGTATCTGAATCAGTTGTTAAGTTAATAATGTGGTAAGTACCTTCATTATAACCACCGATTTCGTATGCGAACCGACGCTTTGACCAGTCTTTTGAATCAATAATCTTAGCACCATTGTCAGTTACGATCTTGTCGAATCGTTCGATCAATGCTGATTTAGCTGATTCTTCGATGTCTGGACGAACGATGTAAGTAATTTCGTATTTCTTTTCTTCCATGATTGCACCTCCTTGTGGACTTATGGCCCTCTTCCCGAGAGCAAGGAGAGTTTCTGTTTTTACCCAGATACTCACAATGTAAAACTATACCATGTAACTTAAAAAATATCAATACGCCTAATGTTTGATTTACGATACATTTATTATATACGTAAAACAAACAACGGATTATTTAAATTTTCAATACTGGTCGCAAAAAAGCGCGCAACCAATTTGGTCACCCGCTTTTTTACAATCCAATGTTGTATAAATTGGGGGTTGGAGACGCAGGGGACGTCCCCAGATTGTACTCCACCCATCAATGCTCTCTAATTTTTTTATTCCACTGAGAATTAGAATTGCTTAACGTAATTCCTTAGAGAGCATCAATGGAATGCAGCACACAAATTTTAATACTGAATATCAAGCAGATTAGTCTTCTTGACATCGGCAATGGTTTTAGTTCCAGCCAATTGCATGATAATCTGTAGCTCTTCATTCAAGTGCTCAAAGACCGACTGAACACCTTCAGCACCACCAAGAGCCAAACCATAGACAGCTGGTCGGCCAACACCAACTAAGTCAGCGCCAGATGCCAGTGCCTTGAAGACATCTGAACCACGACGAACACCAGAATCAAAGATCACTGGTACCTTGCCGTTAACGGCCTTAGCAACGCTTTCTAAGACATCGAATGAAGCAGGCCCACCGTTTAATTGACGGCCACCATGATTAGAAACATAGACACCAGCAGCTCCAGCTCCAATTGCATACTCGGCATCTTCAGGGGATTCAATTCCCTTTACAATAACTGGTAAATCAGTATAGTTAGCGATCCGCTCAACATCTTTTGGTCCAATCTTTTGAGCAGCGGCAGCATAAATTTCGGCAATTCCATCGCCCTCGCTGAACTTGGTCAAGTTAGCATTGGAATTGGGAACTGGAAGTTGTTAATAATATCAGCTTCCCGATAACCATCAACTGTTGCGTCAACAGTTAGGATAATGCCTTTAACGCCAGCTTTTTTAGCTTCATCGAGAAGCGACTCATTAAATGTCCAATCTTTACTCATATAAAGTTGGAAAAATTGAGGAGCCCCACCGCCAGCGGCAGCAGTCTCAGCAATCGAAGTTGACGAATAGGTACTTTGAGCCATCAAACCACCAACAGCAGCAAGCCCTCTAGCCGTATCTTTTTCACCTTGTGCGTGAGCCAATCCCTGAGCAGCAATTGGTGGCATCATCAGTGGCGTCTTCAATGAAAGGCCAAATGCATTGGTTGCCAACTCTGGGTTTTCAATGTTGCTTAATGCCTTGGGAACAATTTGTTTGTGGGTAAATGCTTTTCGGTTTGCCCGCAGCGTCCATTCATCTTCGGACCCGCCGACTATGTAACCAAATCCACCGGTAGGAATAATTTGCTTTGCTTGGTCTTCCAGCGAAGGTAAATTTAAAATATCTAATTTTTTTTCGTTTTCATTTTGCTTGTATCCATTCACAACAACCATATCTAAGGCCTCCATAAAATTAGTCTACTAATCTCATCATGGATAGTGTAACACTTACATTTAGTAAGTCAAAGGATTGCATTTTTATTTTAGAGTGCGAAAACAAGCGGTTAGGAATCGGAATATAAGTCGCCTTTGAAGGAAATTCCGGGTTTGGGAATTTTTTTCAAAGGTGTTTATATGCAGATTCCTGCTTGTTGGA
>NZ_JAUCAP010000040.1:0-24865 GCF_030361045.1 Lentilactobacillus sp. TOM.63 | reverse complement strand
CAAAACAAAAAGAGCCCTAATCACAAAGTGATTAGAACTCGAATTTAGTTTCACCAACAACAGTTGACGAAGAGCCAGTAAAACTGGCATCTTCGATTAAAATTATGCTGTTATGCTTACTTTGCCAAGTCGTATCTCATATTGATTAGGTAAACAACCACGGCACCAATTGTCATGGTAACAAATTCACCAATTCCAGCGGTAAGGTAGGTACTCCAGAACGTTGGCCAGAATGCTGCGTGGCCGATAATGGCAATTTCAAATCCAATAATAAACATGTAGAATGTCCCGATCAGAACGGAAGCAACTAATTTCGCCACTAGTGACTTCATATGCTTGGTAACTAAATAGATCGTTACTAAATTGATCAGGGTTTCAAACGTACCAACCACCATGTCAATAGCGCCATTTGGTGACATGATATTGGTAATAAAGCACGCTAACGTGATTGCAACGATATAGCGTTTGTTAAATACAACCAGGTTGTTCAGTCCTTCAGAAAAGCGGAATTGAACGGGCCCGTAACTTACGGCTGCAAAGACCATCGTCAAAACGATGTAGAGTGCAGCAACAACGGCAGCCTTGGTTAAATCAAGAACACTGTCGATGCCGAGAACATTAGTCTTAGAATTCATAAATAAATTCCTTCCTTGTAAATTATTTAGTTGTCAAGACAACCTTTTAACCTTACCGCTTTTCGAATCGAAGGTCAAAAGGTTTTAGCGATTCAGGATCCAGAGGAAGAAGACAAAGACGACGGCTAATCCATACATCATTGCACTGACTTCTTTCCCACGCTTGGCAGCAATCATGGTGATTGGGTAGGTGATGAAGCCAAGGGCGATTCCATCGGCGATACTATAAGTGAATGGCATGCCGACTAACGTGATAAACGCAGGCGCAGCAATTTCAAACTGTTCCCAGTGGACGTTTTTAAGGGACTGAGCCATTAATACCCCAACAATAATCAGGGCAGGCGCCGTGACTTGGCTGGTAATGACGGTTAATAGCGGCGAGAAGAATGTCCCCAAGATAAAGAGGATTCCAACCACGATGGCGGTAAAACCGGTTCGGCCACCAACGGCAATCCCAGCTGACGATTCAACGAAGGCACCCATTGGGGATGTCCCCAGCAAAGATCCCGCTAACATGGTTGAAGAGTCGGCGATCAACGCGCGGCCAATTCGGGGGATCTTGTTGTTCTTGATGAAGCCAGCCTGCTCAGCCAAGCCGACCAAAGTACCAGCTGTATCAAAGAAGGTCACTAGCAAGAAAGTCAGCACGACGACAATCAGTTGAAGCGAGTTAATGTCGCCAATGTGGGTCAAGGCAACTCCAAATGTTGGTGCCAGGCTTGGCATTGCGGCTACCCATTGATGGGGCAGTGGAATCAGGCCAGTTACCATCCCCAAAATGGCGTTGAGTACCATGCCAATAAAAATGGCACCGGGAACGCGCATGCTCATGAGGATGATGGTCACAATCAACCCAAAAATGGTTAACCAGGTTGTGCCGACATGAAGTGAACCCAGACTAACCAAAGTGTCTTTATTAGCCTCAATCAAACCGCCATCGTTTAAACCAATAAACGCGATGAACAAACCAATCCCACCGCCAATTGCGGCCTTTAAATCTGCCGGGATCGAATCAATGATCTTTTCTCGTAATTTGAGCGCCGTTAAAATCATAAAAATAATTGACGCAACGAAGACGCCAGCCAATGCAGTTTGCCAAGAAACTTTCATACCGATGACAACGGAATAAGCAAAGAAGGCGTTGATCCCCAAACTGGCAGATATGGCAATCGGGTAGTTAGCGATGAACCCCATGAGAAAACAGCCAAGTGCGGATGCTAGGGCCGTTGCAGTAAAGACGGCCCCCTTGTCCATACCACTAACTCCCAAGACATTCGGATTCACAAATAGAATATAAACCATTGAAACAAACGTGGTGATCCCAGCGATGGTTTCAGTTCGGAAATTTGTTTTCCGACCCTCAAAATCAAAAAAGTGGGCAATCGAATTTAACATCAATAATAGCTCCTCTATTGTTCGGATATAAATAAAAAAAGAACATATTTATACTATCATTATAGTATAATATGTTCAATCTGCGAATCAATTAGGATAAATAGATATAATTGTTTATATCGATCTTGAAATACTAATTAGTTATTCTTCAATACATCAAGCATGGCTGCGTTGAAGTCAACCAAGTCGTCGGGTGTTCGGCTAGTCACTAAGTTATTGTCGATAACAACCGACTGATCCTTCACACGCGCCCCTGCATAGTAAAGATCAGGTTGAACGGTGAGGTAGGCAGTCATCGTGCGACCCTTGGTGAGGCCTGTTTGGATGAACAGTTGAGGACCGTGGCAAATCGCGAAAGTTGGTTTGTCTGCAAGGAGAAATGCTTTGACAAAGTTGACAAATCTGTCGTCAGCCCGTAATTGATCAGGGGAAAAGCCTCCAGGGATCAGTAAGCCATCAAAGTCTGCCGGGGTAACATCAGCGATCGATTGATCTGCGGTGATATCGACACCGTGTTTGCCTTTGATTTTGTTGCCAGCCTTGTTTTCAATCACGGTCACTTCATGGCCGGCATTCTTTAAGGCGTCAACTGGGGAGGTATACTCGATATCTTCAACGTCATTGGTGACAATTACAGCAATTTTACTCATTAGTCTCTTCCTTTCTTGTTAAAGCATGGTATCTATTTTATACTGAGTATCAAATCGATACAATAACGCACTTGCAGGTGCGTGCCCATGTTCGGAGGAGAAAAAATGACTGACGTAATCAGAAAAGACGTGAAGGATCGATTAGAGGGCGGCGATTTTAGCTGTTCAAAAGAGTTCACCTTATCGATGTTTAGCGGTAAATGGAAAATTGTGGTCCTGTTTCATTTAGGAACTGACGGTGCTTATCGGTTTAACGAATTAATGCGGTTGATGCCAAAAGTGACGCACAAAGTACTGACCAATCAGCTGCGGGAAATGGCAGAGGACGGTCTGATTTCGCGGGAAGTCACCACTGATTCCCGGGTGAAAGTGACCTACCGGATAACGGATCTGGGCCGAACCCTGATGCCGATCATTAATCAGATGTACGAGTGGGGCGAAAAACGAATTAAGGAATTGCAGATCAACCCGCAATATAGTGTGAAGCCGGTGAGCAAAGTTCGAAGCCAAAACTAAGTGTTCTTTTAGATAGCTGTCTAGTTCTGATTTAATAATTCCTAACGTTTATAGTTTAAAAGCATTATCTATTTCATTAAATTCTTCATCAGTTAATGCAATATTCATTGCTTTAGCATTGCTTTGAACCTGCTGAGGTGTTTTTGCCCCCGGGATGACAACCGAGACATCTGGGTTCTTGATGTACCATGCCAAGACAACTTGGGCGATTGTGGCATCGTGGTTATCCGCAATTGGCTGCAAGCTTTTCACCGACTGGACGATGCCACTGAAGCGGCTGCCAGCAAAGTTTGGATCATTTTTTCTTAAATCACCGGCTGGGAAATCAACTGGTGAGCCATCATACTTACCTGTTAGTAAGCCCGATGCCAGCGGGAAGAATGGCACAAAGGAGATGCGTTCTTTCCGCAAGTATGGGAATAACTCTTTTTCCGGTTGGCGATGAATTAAGCTGTATTGGTCTTCCACAACATCTACTTGATGATTCTTGTTGGCCTCTTTGAGCTGGGCCAAAGAAAAGTTTGAAACGCCAATTGCCTTGATGAGGCCTTCTTGCTTGAGTTCATTCAAAGCGGCCACTGCTTCGTCCTTTGGCGTCTGGTCATCTGGAAAATGGATGTAGAAAATGTCGAGGTAGTCGGTCTGCAGGCGCTTTAGGCTTGCCTTCACAAATCGTTTGAGGTCAGCCGGATCATTGCTAATTGTGGTGTTCCCATTTTTATCAACGAGCTGGGCACCTTTTGTGGCGATGGTGATTTTTGAGCGATCATATTCTTTGATCACCTGGCCAATGAGTTCTTCCGAACGTCCCAGACCATACGCGTAGGCCGTGTCGAGCATGGTAATGCCACTATTTAAAGCAGCTCGGACCGAGTTCATCCCATCTTCTTCACTAAGATCTGGAAACAGGTTATGACCACCAACAGCATTGGTACCAAATCCCAGTGGTGTTGTTTCAACAGTTGATTTGCCAATCTTTACAGTTTGAGTCATGTGCCATCCTCCTTTGATTTCTGTTGACATATATGGTACATATTAATTATGAAACAACTGAACTAAATAATAAATCATTTAGATTAGGAAGTTACGCCTTTGAAAAAATTATTGATCTTAAATGAAAATAATCCCGTTGTTCCTCAATTTGAGAAGCTATTAGCTGCCGATCCCCAAATAAGCTATGAAGAATACCAAGGTAATCTTCAAGACGTGATGGGCTATGCCAAGCGTTTAAAGGACGTTGACTGGATTTTTTCAGCCGTTGGGCCTCTGGACGTTGATTTGGATTTTGGAGAATTATTCGATGCCATTGACGAAGTTCAGCCACCGCTGAGTCATTTTGTGATGCTCTCTTATGCCGGAGTTGATGATGAATTAAAAACTGTCCCCGTTTACGAGGGGGTTAAAGATTCCAAAGAATTTATAAAACAGCAAAGATATGCAATAAAAATTGTCGACGAGGCAGAAATTCCGTATTCTATAATTAGGATGACGAAGTTGACTGATCAAGCTGGATTAAATTATCAACTATTTAATGAAGGAACCACAATGCCATACGGAGAGGTGTCCAGTGGGGCGGTTGCGAAGCTTTCATTCGAGATGTTCGACAATAATGATTTCATTAATCGATCGGTCGGAATTATTAGCAAATAGAATTGGGGTGAGCATATGGCAATTAAATTGGATTCAGACCAAGTGAAGGTGTTGAAAGCACAGTTATCCGAGGCAAATAAAAATTCTCATTTTGTGATTATCGAGGCGTTTCAAAAGGATGAGCACACTGGCGCCCGCATGGTGACGGATTGGAATAACTATGTGAACATGAAGACGACCAACAAGGAAAATTTCCAGTTTAGAATCATTAGGGACATTCTGCCGATCACTGACAACCTGGTGTATTGGGCCGTGGCACAACAAAATTTGCATGCTGCCACCCAAAAGGGCCAACAAAATGAACAGGTGATCGATGATTTGGAATACTACACCAATAAGGTGATGGAAGAAAATAAAGTGAAGAGTAGCGGCTAACCTGAATGTTGCTTGGCGACACAGGTTTCCACGATGCAGCTTAGGACAGACGGAGGCTCACATGGATTCTAAAGAAGTTGCCCAATACGTCGATTTGGCGATGAAAAATTTGCATTTCATGAAAATGCAAAGAGAAAATGTGGTTTCTGAGGTTCAACGATTGCTGAATCATTTGTCAATTGAAGAAGTTCAGAACCAATTAAATGGACAAAAATAAATCCAAATGGGACTGGAAGTGATCATACCTCCTGAGTCTCATCTGGATTTATTTGTGTCAGTAACCACTATGATCAGCTACTTTTTACTCCTCTTTTAACCTTCTCGCCATCAAATCTGCTTCAATCTTCGGCTGCATTTTATCAAACTGATAGAAATACATCAGGATTAACCCAATGCCAAACCCAATCAGTGGCACCCAAATATAATTCATTTCAATTGCTTTCAAGGCTTGCGGTGTCTGCTGGTGGTTGGCTACATAGCCGTTCATACTCAATAGGAATCCGGTAACGGCACCACCAACGCCCATGCCGAAGTTGGAAGCAATTCCGGAGAATGAGGTCACCAAGCCTTCAGCTCGAACGCCACTCTTCCATTCGCCATAGTCCACGGTGTCGGCTAGCATCACTGGTAGTAAGCCGGCGAAGAAGCCGTTTCCAAAGTAACCCAGAATCGTTGCAGCGGCCAGAATTGGGACACTCAAATAGTGAGCCCCAATCCCTAAGATTGCTTGACTAATCACGCAAAGCCCCAACCCAATTGACATTGTTCCTTTCTTGCCAAAGTGAGCGGTCAGAAATGGGGTGAAGACAATCACGACTAACGAAATAGCTTGCAGACCCAACATAACCGAGGCCAATCCCGCATCGTGCATGTTGTATTTAAAGAAATAGACCGTTACTTGAAGCTTGGTTTGCATGCCGATCCAGAAAAAGAAATACATCAGTGAGATGATCATCCAAGGCCAATTACCCTTTAAAGCCTTGATGGACTCTGATAATGGTAATTTGTGATCATTTTTGGGATGAACCCGTTCGCGGGTATTCTTGAAAGTGACCAGTAGCAGACAGCTGGTCAAGACGCCAATGATTACGGCAGTCAGGAAAAAGCCGAGCTGGTTGTTGCCACGACCCAAGAGGGCGACCATTGGCAGAACCATCACTGAAATCAAGGTTGCCCCAGTGGTTGCCAAAACTTGCCGGACAGTACTCAGTCGGACCCGTTCTTGGGGATTGCTGGTGAGGGATGGCAAAATCGAAGTGATTGGAATGTTGATTCCTAGATATAATACATCGATTGCAATGTAGGTGACGTATGCCCAAATCAATTTACCCATCGAATCCAATGGCACCGAAGAGAATGCCAGGATGAAAAAGATCCCATACGGAATTGAGAACCAGAGGAAGAATGGTCGGCTCTTACCCCATCTAGTGTGGGTGTGATCAATCAAAATTCCCCAAGCGGGGCCACAAACTGCATCAACGATTCTGGCAACGAAAAATAGCGTGCCAATTGCCCCGGCGGCGACGAGAAAAACGTCAGTGTAGTAATACATTAAGTAAGTCCCGACCATCCCATTGGCGATATTGCAGGCAAAGTCACTGACGCCATAACTAACTCGCTCTTTATTACTCAATTTTTCAAGATGCATATCAGGCTGGGTGTCGGTACCGAGCTCTGAAACAGATAAGTCATTTTCTAATTTCATGATTTGTCATCCTTCCATTCCCTAATCAGTTAGGTTGGCTGAATCGAGAACTTTTGTCCAAGATTCGGATTTATCTTTGGCTTCAACAGTGAATAATTTTGTTTCAAGGTCTGCAGTTAACCGGGCCGCCGTTTTGCCATCGGCTGAGCTGCGGACAATGATGATTTCTGATTTACTTGGCTGCTCAACTTGGATACTGCCATCGAGGTCAAATGCGGTGCTGGCATTGCGGAATCTCAATAATGCAAAAAGGTCCTTAACAACGGGACGCTGGGTTTCGTGGTCAATTTCAGCTAATGAATAGTAATGTCGATTGATGTTACGGCCTTCCTTGGTTTTCTCAAGTAAGTCCAAATCATTTTTGCCAGCCAACAAGCCTACGTAATAGATCTGCGGAATTCCTGGCGCGAAAATTTGAATTGCCCGGGCCATTAGATAAGCTGGATCGTTGTCACCAAGAGCCGAGTAATAAGTGGTGTTGATTTGGTAAACGTCCAGGTTGTGATAAGCCGTACTTGAGTAAACTTTTTTGACGTTGGCACCGACCTTGTACATTTCGGCTTTGGTGTAATCGAGTTCTTGATCACTCAAAATGTCTTTGGCATCGACGACTCCAATACCATCATGGGTGTCCAGAGTCGTAAATTGACGCATGGGGCTAGATTTCAGCCAAGCAGCTAAACGGGTGGCATCACCCGAGTAGAGGCTGTAAAGGGTCACGATTGGTAAGGCAAAATCGTAACTGAAGTAATTGTGATCAGTTAATTTACGGACAATGTGATAATTTTCGTGGATTTCCGGTAAGAGGGTGGCTCCTTGAGGTTGCGTGATCTTGTTGATGCTGTCCAGCAAGTTCCAAATTTCAGGTTCTACGAAAAAATCATTGGTATCTAATTTCTTAACCGCATAGGCAAAGGCGTCCAAGCGAATAATTGAAGCCCCATTTTTCATGAGAAACTCTAAGGTGGATTTGATGAAATTTTTGGTGGCTTGCTTGGTCACATCGAGATCGATTTGATCGTCACCAAATGTATTCCAAACTTTGCCGGTTTGGCCGTCCGCAAAGGTGATTTCTTGGACGGGTGCCTTGGGCTTACGCTTATAGATAAGGTCGATGTCCTTTTGAGTGGGGCGTCCAGCCGGCCAAAATTCATCCCAGTGAATAAAGAGGTCACGATATTTTGATTGGTCGTGATTCTGTAGGAAGTCTTGGAAATACTTGGAATGCTTGGAAATGTGGTTCACCATAAAATCAAACATCAGGTAATAATTCTTGGCAAGCGTTTGAATATCGTTCCAGTCCCCAAATTTGGGATCAACCTGTTGGTAATCAACGGGTGAAAAGCCCCGATCACCGGCAGATGGGAAAAATGGCAAAATGTGGACGCCACCGACCACCCCATCGAGTTGCGAACTGAGCACGTGTTGCAAGTCTTTAAGATTATCTCCAAGACTATCTGGATAGGTAATGAGCATTGCTTTATTTGTGAGTTTCATGAATTTTTCCTTTCATACATATAGAGGTTGGCTGCCCACGGCTTGAGGGCAATTGGCGAATCAAGGGCTGCAGCTTGATCGTTACTTAAAACCAAGCTGGTGAGTTTGAACTGATCAGGGACCTGGAATTCAGCCGGTTGATCGCTTAAATTAGTGACAACCAGATAACCGGAATGGTCTACTTCACGCGTGTAAACGTAAAGTTGATGGTCGTGAGTATCGATGAGGTGATATTGACCTGACAGCAATGTCTCATCCGTGAGGCGGAGATCAATCAGCTGCCGATAAAAATTCAAAGTGGATTGAGGCGATGGCTGTTGGTCGGCCACATTAATCTCTGGATAGTTCGAATTAACTTCGATCCATGGTTGGGTGTGACTGAAGCCGGCAAATTTGCTTGCTGACCACTGTATCGGTGTTCGGGCGTTGTCGCGGCTCTTTGCCCGTAAGCTGGTCATGATTTTGGCAACTGGCCAGTCGGCGGCCAATTTTTCTTGGTAGAAGTGCTTGCTATCGAGGTCACGGAATTGATCAATGTGATCAAATGAAACGTTGGTCATCCCAAGCTCTTGTCCCTGGTAGACAAAGGGGGTTCCCTTCATCAACAGGTACATCATGCCAAGTGCCTGGGCGCTTTTTTTGCGGTAATCAGTATCGTTGCCAAAGTAGGAGACGGCTCGGGGAAGATCATGATTTTCAAGGAATAGGGCGTTCCAGCCATTATCTGCCAATCCATTTTGCCAGCGGGTGAGAGCGGCTCTTAACTGAGCAACGTCTACTTGACCGACAGTGAATTTTTCCCAAAAGCTGACATGGTCAAATTGAAAAATCATGTTGAAATAACCATGTTGCTCATCGACCCATTGTCGGGCTCTTGACACTGACACGCCACCGGCCTCGCCGACAGTCATCAGGTGATCGCGTTTGAAGTCGTCACTTAATTCCTGAAGAAAATTGTCAATGCCGGCCACATCATTCATGGCCTCATCAGGTTGGTCAACGTCGGCGAAGGTTCGTAATTTTTTCAGGTGGGAGATCGCGTCCAGCCTAAACCCATCAACTCCATGGCTAGCCCACCAATCAATGATCTCACTGACAGCTTGATGAACCCGGGGATTTTCCCAGTTCAGGTCAGGTTGTTGTTTGGCAAATAGATGATAATAATACTCATCAGTTTGGGGATTGTATTCCCAGGCCGAGCCGCCGAATAAGGACTGCCAATTATTCGGCGCTTTGCCGGCTGCCGGCTTTTTCCAAATATAAAAGTCGTGGTAAGGATTGTTTCGAGACTTCTTGGCCTCTTCAAACCAGTGGTGCTGGTCGGACGTGTGGTTGATGACTAAGTCGAAGACTACTTTGATCCCTTCATCGTGAAACTTGGTAATCATTTCAAAAACGTCTGCTAATTTTCCGTATTGGGGATCAATCTGTTCGTAATTCGACACATCATAGCCATTATCAACGTTTGGTGATGCAAAGAATGGGGATAACCAGACGAAGTTGACACCCAACGACTTGATGTAGGGGGTCTTTTCAATAATTCCCTGAATGTCGCCGACACCATCTTGGTCGCTGTCATAAAAACTTTTCGGATAAATCTGATACCCAACGGCATTTTGCCACCATGGTGATTGGGATGAGGATTGATTCAAGCTAAACACCTCCAAATTAATGTAACCCTTTTCATGAATTCATCATACAGGTTTGGTTTTTCTGTGTCAATCGTTTGACATAAATTAACATAAAATGGATTTAAAAATAGCTTGTGGTATACTTGGTTAGAAATAAAGCGTAAGGAGACAGGCATATGCAGCCGAAATTAGATGATGTGGCCAAATTGGCCGGTGTGTCAACTACGACAGTTTCCCGGGTGATCAATGACCGGGGATACTTATCGGAAACCACAAAAGAAAAGGTATATAAAGCCATGCGGCATTTGAACTATCAACCTAGTTCGGCTGCCCGGGCACTCCATGGAAAACAATTTAAACTAATTGGGTTGATTTTTGCCGGAATCACCAATCCAATTATTGCTGAAGTGGTCGAAAAGATAGAGGACCGTTTGTTTAACAAGGGTTATAAGGCAATTATCTGCAATAGTTTGGATAATCCGGATAAGGAGCGGCAATATTTGAGAATGCTGATGGCTAATCAAGTGGATGGCATTATCACGGGTTCTCATAATGAAGGGATTAAGGAATATGGGATGACCGAACTGCCGATTGTTTCTTATGACCGATACTTCAAGGATAAAATTCCAACCGTTCGAAGTGACAATTATGGTGGCGGTCAATTGGCAGCCAAGACACTGATTGACAAAGGGGCTAAGAAGTTGTTGCTTATATCCGGTAGTATCGATGTTCAGATGCCGAATAACGATCGAATTACAGGCTTCAACAAGGCCGTCGAGGCGCGGGGCCTCACCCCACAAACCGTTGAATTGCCATTCAATTCGACGCCTGCCATTAAACGGGCAACCATCCACCAATCACTGTTAATCGATCATCCCGATGCCGTTTTTTGTACCGATGATTTGACGGCAATTTTATGTATGCAGGAAGCTAAAAAGCTCGGTTTAAAAATACCAGCAGACATGCAAGTAATCGGTTTTGATGGTTCTACGAATGTTCAGGAGTACAATCCGGATTTAAGTACAATTGTCCAGCCTTTGGATGATATTGCTGATCTACTCGTGCGGCTGTTATTCAATCGTCTGAATGATGAGGGTGAAAATTTGTTGGATGAGTATACATTGCCGGTAAAATTGATTCAAAGGGCGTCGGTTCGAAAGTGAGCTGAGGGACTGGTTTCATTCAACTAGAGCGAACGCAAAAAAGCCGGGACATATATTAATTTCCAATCGATGATCATTCACTTAGATCGCCGTAGCTATTTGGATAAAAGCTGTGCCAAACGGCTGATCTCGGCCATTTAACAAAAAGAACCAACTATTCCTCATTTGGAATAGTTGGTTCTTTTTATTAAATTCTGGGATCAAATGGCCCTTCGTCCCAATTTTATCCCTATAAGGTTGAATAGTGAAGCTATCAAAATACTATGTACCGCCTGGGGTTGCCAGGCGTTATTAGGAGTAAGAACCTATCAGCGTTTGTTTGAACTTGAAAGATATATTGGGGGTAGATCGTAAATTCTTGCTTCCGATATTTAATCGTGGGTTACGCTGACGGGCTCTCTTAACAAGATCAATGCAAGCATAAAGCTTTCATTTAGGTCAAATAATTGGATGTAAACTACATCCAATATCAATAATAGCCTTTTTTTACCAATGTTCAATTATATTGATCTTTGGCTGATGGAAATTGAATAAAACAGTTTGTGGTGGCCCTTTTGACGGGAATGATGATCGCTTGCTTCCACCCGCAGGGACTATGTTATCATGAACATAATCTAGTGAGGTGATCCAATGACACTGCAATTTGTGTTAGGAAAAAACGGGTACGATCATCAAGAAAAAATGATGCATATTCTTAAAAATGATCGGCAACAACATGCCGGTGACAATTTCTTTTACCTAGTTCCTAATCATATTAAATTTGAATCTGAAGTTGAAATTCTTAAACAGTTGGCCGACCCAACCGCTGCCATTGCTGCCGAAAGTGACGTTCAAGTTTTGTCATTTACTCGGCTGGCCTGGTTCTTTTTGCGCAATTCGCCTAAATATCAGAAACAACGGATTAGCCAAGCCGGCATTAACATGATGCTGTATCAAATTATTTTGGATAATCAAAACAAACTGATTGTATTTTCTCAAGAAGTCCATCATCCCGGGTTTGTTAACCAAGTGGCTCATCAAATTGCTGAGATGCAAGCCGGTAACGTTTTACCGGAAGATCTGCTTGAACTCTATGAAAATGAAGATACAGTGATCAGCAATGACCTTCGGGATAAATTACACGATTTTTCAATTATTTATTCGGAATATGTGAAGCAGATTGATGATCAATACTTCGATAATCATAATATTTCGAATCTGCTGAGTGATCATTTAGAGCAGCTTGACCTCTCAGCTTATCACTTTTATATTTCGGATTTCTCCAAGTTCACCGCTCAAGAATCTCGCTTGGTGGAGACACTGATTAGTAAAGCTGCCAGCGTGACAGTTTCTTTGACGTTGGACCAGGCCTATCGAGATGAGCTGCCAGAAGAACCCGATTTATTTTATCAATCGGCTAAATTATTTTTGCGGCTTTACAAATATGCGGCCACTAAAAAAGTGCCCTATGTCGGGGCCGTGATGGCCGATCAGCCGCGGGTAACTCAAGATCTGCTGAAATTAGAGCGGTATTGGGAGCAGTCGAGTCGGATGGGGGCAAACACGCCCAGTCAGCTTGAATCTAAAAAGGCCATCCAAGTTTATCAGGCCGACAATTTATACTCGGAGCTCGACCAAGTGGCCACGATGATTCATGGGATGGTTGCGAATGGGCAGTATCGTTATTCTGACTTTTTGATTTTGACCCGCCATTTGGATGCCTACAACAACATTTTAGAGCCGGTCTTTTCGCTACAGGCCATTCCCTACTTTAAAGATATTCAAAAGTCGATGGTCGACCATCCATTGGTGGAGCTGCTGGGATCATTGTTTGATATTGACGATCCAGCCCGTCATCGTAACTACCAATACGATGACGTGATGCGCTTTTTGAAATCCGAATTGGTGATCCCCCAAGTCGATGGGCGCCCAATGGCAATTGCTGACTATCGCGAAGCAGTTTCCCGCACCGAAAATTTGGTTCTCAAGAACAATTATCAGGGAAGTCGCTGGACTCAAGACGAAGACTGGCAATATGTATGGGTCGCTGACGATGATGAGGGCACGGTGATTACTGATAGGGACAAAGAAATTACCCAACAGATCAACGTGATTCGTCACTTGGTGAAAGACACGCTGCCAAAATTTTATCGACAACTAGCCAAAGCAAGGACGAATCGCGATGCTGCCAGTATCTTGTATCGTTTCTTGACTGAGGCTGGGGTGGTTGACCAATTACAAGCTTGGCGGGATGCAGCAGTTGATGATAATCACATTAATCGTTCCAATCAAATTGAGCAGGTTTGGCGGATGTTTTGCTCATTGCTGGACGAAAGCGTGGCAATCATTGGTGATAAGCCATTTGTTGCGGCAGATTTTTGGGCGTTGATTTATGCCGGATTTGAAGGGGCCGATTACTCTCAAATCCCGTCAACGTTGGATCAAGTGACCGTCTCCGAAAGTGGGATGGTTCAGATGAACAACCACAAAGTGACGTTCATAATTGGCGCCAACGATGATAATATGCCCGCGCGAACGGTGAATGAAAGTTTGTTTGGGGATGACGATGTTGCTCAGCTGCAACAAAATTTAAGCGACAATCAATATCTCAATGATTCCTCTGACGCGCAAATGGCCTTTGAACCCTATTTGAATTATTTAGCCTTTATGACCCCTTGTGAAAAGTTGATTTTTACTTATACGGGCCAGACCAATGATGAGACGAGTGTTCAGCTGTCACCGTATGTCCAACGAATTGCGACCCATTTTGGCTTGAAAGTGAATCATTACCCGGCAATTCCAACCAGTGATCAGCCAATCGATCTTTACGTTGGAACCAAGCGGGGAACATTACACCATTTGATTCAAGTGATTCAGGCCGCCTACAGGGCTGATCCGACTGCACCGACATTATCGTCGGCTTGGCGGTTTATTTTTAGCACCTTGGAAAACGATCCTGAGCTTAATCAGCTCACCAACCGTTTACTGGGAAGCATCGCCTACAAAAATGATCCCAAGCCATTGAAGCCTGACATTGTAACGGGCCTCTATGGAGATAAATTAGATGTGTCGATTTCGCAGTTGCAGTCATTCTATAAAAATCCCTATGAATATTTTCTAAAGTATGGACTCCGATTGCAGGAACGAGAAAAGTTTGAGTTATCGAGTGCCAGTACCGGGACCTTCTTCCATGAAGCGTTGGATCGAATCTTTAAGGAAGTTCATGAACAGCAGATTGATCTGACGACCCTAAGTGACCAGGATATTGAAGACCTGGTTGCCGAAAATGTTCAAAAGATGATTACGAATCCTGACAATTATCAGTACGTGATTTTGACGAGTTCCAACCGGATGAAATACCTGACTTCCCAGCTGCGGGCGACAATTCAGGAAATGATTCGGGTCATGCGTGATCAGCAAACTGCCACCCCAATGCGCCCACGAACGACTGAAAAAGTTTTCGGCCAACCAAGTGGTGACAATCTCAAAGGCCTTTCATTTGAGTTGCCTGATAACCGGCAAGTGAATGTTCGTGGCCGGATTGACCGAATTGATTCGATAACGGTTGGCGATAAACGATATTTTGGGATTGTTGACTATAAGTCTGGTAACAAATCTTTTGATTATACGGAAGCTTACACCGGAATTTCGATGCAGTTGTTGACCTATCTGGACGTTTTAAAGCACAATTTGTTGGAATTGAGCCCGGATGATCCGGACGCTTCACTAGCAGGGGCCCTTTATTTGCACATTATTAATTCCAAATTAAAAACCGTTGATATCCAAAAAACTGGATTTAAAGAAGCCCTATTGAATCAGCACAAATATCAGGGGATTTTAGTCTCTGATCCTGATTTGGTCAGTGGTTTGGAGCCTCAACTTGAGGTGGGGAGTTCTCAGGTTTATCCATATACATTAAAGAAAAATGGTGAGCCATCCAAGAAATCTGCGCTGATTTCCGCAGACACACTTGAGGCTTTTTTGACGCACACTGAACACTTGATTGTTGATGCAGCTAACAAGATTTTTGCCGGGGACATTAATTTATCACCGACTAAGTACGGCAGCCAGTCGGCCATGCAGTACACCAAATTTAAGCCGATTATGAACTTTGATCCATTATTAGGAAATCAAGATTCGCCCAATAATCGCTACCGAATCATTAACAAACTCAAGCCAAATGACATTATCAAAAAGCTGAAGGAGGAAAAGTAATGGATTACACGTCAGATCAAGAAAAAGCGATTAATGATCGCCCCGCAGGTAATCTCCTGGTTTCCGCCTCGGCTGGTTCTGGGAAGACCCGGGTGTTGGTGGATCGAATTATTAAAATGGTCAAAAATCACGAAGCCAACATCGACCAACTGCTGGTGGTTACTTTCACGAACGCGGCTGCTAAGGAAATGCGGCAGCGGCTTCAGCGATCATTGCGGGAAGAATTCAACGCAACGGATAGTCCACAAGAGAAAGCAGCCCTGTTGACTCAAATCCAGAAGGTCTCGGTAGCTGATATCACTACGATGGATGCCTACTGTCAGAAATTAGTTTCCAGATATTATTATATTTTAGGGATTGACCCGAACTTTAGAATCCTTTCTGATGATACGGAAAAAGAACTCCTGAAGGACCAAGCATGGCAAGGGGTCCGTGAAGATTTATATGGTAATGATCAGGACGGCTCCTTTGCCCGGTTAACCGAAAACTTTTCCAACGATCGCAGTGACGACGGCTTAACCAGCGTGGTTTATAAGATGGACGAATTTGCCAATGTCACCGATGATCCCGATGGTTGGCTGGAAAATTCGGCGCAATTTTATGACCTTCAAGGGAAAAGCCTGATCGAAAGTGATTTTTATCGAAAATTCATCAAACCACAGATTGATGATTTCTTCAGCCAGGTCGAAATGGATCATTTCTTAATGATTCAGTTGGCCCAGCAGGCTGAACTTTTCAAAGATGAGGAAGCCCTCGATAAGCAGTTGGATTCACTCAAGAATTTGAAGCAGCACATCGATAACTGTAGGTCGTGGGATGAGTTGCGGGATGCTGTCAATCAATTTACTTTTGATAAGTTTCCATCGGCAACGGGGCTTGAAGCTGATCAAAAAAAGGTTCATGCCCAAATTGTCAGCATTAATGGTAGCATCAAAAATAGTGGTGAACGATTCCAAAAATTTCAGGCACGCTACTTCCTATTGGACGAAACCGCTAACATTAAGATCATGCAGGCAGCCAAGGGCCGGATTGAAAAATTGGTAGCCGTTGTTCAACAATTTCGTCAGGCCTATCAGGAACTCAAAAATCAACGCCATTTAATGGAATTCATTGATATTGAGCACACTGCTTATGACATTTTGAATAACTCCAGCGACCCAGCAGAACTGGTCCAACGGAAGCTGCAGAATCAGTATTACGAAATCATGGTTGATGAGTATCAGGATAATAACCGGCTGCAGGACGCTATTTTAAATAAAATTGCCAAACCGGATCAGGGAAACCGGTTTATGGTTGGTGACTCCAAACAGTCAATTTATCGGTTTAGGTTGGCAGATCCCCAGATGTTTATTGATAAAGAGGAAAGCTATACGGATCAAGATAACGACAACGAATTGGTCTCCCTGGCGGAAAACTTTCGGTCTGCCCAAAATATTGATGATTTCACCAATCTGATTTTTGAACAAATTATGGATAAGCAGGTTGGCGAAATTAATTATTCTCAAGCCAAGCTGAAATTTGGAAATACTGAGGCCCTCAAAAGTTATCCCTCCAAGGTTTCTCTGCTGATTTACGAGAATAGCACTGGCACTGGGGATGGGGAAGTTGAGGACACCCAGATTGAAGATAGTGATACTGGCCAAGTTGAAATGATTGCCCAAAAAATTCGCGCTCTGTTGGATAATCATGAGCAAATTTATGATCACGATCATTTACGTGATCTCACGCCGGGTGACATTGCCATCATCTCACCAACCCACAATAGTGAGCTGACAATGGCCGATGTTTTCAAGCAATATCACATCGAAGCGGAGATTACTGGTGCTAAAAGTTATTTAAAAACAACCGAGATTCAAGTGATGATGTCCCTATTATCGGTTATTGACAATCCTTATCAGGATATTCCCCTGGTTGCTGTCTTGCGGTCACCGATCGTTGGCCTTGATGAAAATCAGCTGGCGTTTATTCGGATTAACCGGAAAACCGGTGATTATTATCAAGCGGTGCTGGATTTTTATCAGCAATACCCAACGGCGGCACCAACCGATTATGGCCAACGGGTTTATAGCAAAATCGCCACTTTTTTAAACCAGTTGACTCATTTTAAGGATGTTGCCCAACAAGACGGCCTTGTGGCTTTAATTTGGGATATTTATAATACGACCGGTTATTTAGATTATGTTGGCGGGATGCCGGGCGGCTACCAGCGCCAAACCAACTTACATGCCTTGTACGAGCGGGCCGCTGATTATGAAAAGAATGGCTTCAAAGGGCTGTTCAGGTTTGTCCTGTTCATTGAACGGATGCAGGATCACGACAAAGACCTAGCGACAGCCAATCCGGCGACCGCGGCTGACAAAGTTCAGGTAATGACCATTCACGGGAGTAAAGGTCTCCAGTTCCCGGTCGTTTTCTTAAACGATGTTGGCAAGAAGTTCAACGATCAGGATTTAAGAGGCAACTATATTTTGAATGATCATCTTGGAATCGGTATTTCTTATTTAAATAACGAAACCCGAGAGGTATCTGATCCACTGCAAAAAGAAGCCGTTAAGACAGTTACCAAAAATGCGTTTTTATCTGAAGAAATGCGTAAATTATATGTTGCGATGACCAGAGCTGAACAACGACTGTATTTAGTTGCCAAAGTTAAAGGATCTAAAGATCAACCATTTGATGAGAAAAAACAGATTTTAACCTGGCAATCAAAGACCACCACTGGGAGATTATTGTTGCCAACTGCTACTCGTAACAGTGCTCAGAATTATTTATCATGGATTGGTCCGGCAATTTCTCGGCATCCGTTGGTGTTAAACGAATTTGGTGATAGCCAATCCTTTGACGAACTGGCCGCTGATCAATCGAAGTTCGATATCCAGTTTTTCGACAATGCCAAGTTGACCAAAGCAATGAAGCAGGCAGATAAAGCCACACTGTCTCCTAACGACTGGATTGATCAATTGACTGTTTCCCAGTCTTTAGATCCTGAATCAGCCAAAATAGCAGGTTTGATGGATTACGAGTATCCTCATCAGGTTGCAACCCACACCACTGCCTATCAATCAGTTTCTGAGATTAAGCGGTTATTTGATGATCCGGATAATATTCAGTTGGGCAATCATTCGTTATTAGATGCTGATCAGGTCATTCGCCCAAGCCGTTATACGCAGTCGAGCCTAGCTGCCCCCACGTTTATTTCCGGTAACGGAAAGCAGCAGCCTTCGCCAACCGACGTGGGAACTGCGACCCACATGCTGCTTCAACAGATCAATCTTTCAACAACGCCGGACCAGAAATCTGTCACTCAGCTCCGTGATCGATTGGTTGAGCAAGGCATTATTCTCAAAAATGTCGCCGATAAGATTAACATTGATGGGGTTTTAAAATTCTATCAAACTTCTGTCGGGCAACGCGTTTTAAGCAACCCCGAGCAAACCCAGCGTGAATCCCCATTTTCATTACTGATGAAGGCCAGCGATGTCTTCAAAAACTTCAATGACGATGATCAACGCATCCTGATTCATGGGATTATTGATGGCTATTGTGTCACTGATGACGGCGTTTATTTGTTTGACTACAAGACTGATCGATTGACGCCCAAGGTGACCGTTCAAACAATCGTTGATCGATATCGCGGTCAGCTGGAGCTGTATGGAATGGCATTGGCAAAAATTCTTGGTCGCCCAATTACTGAAAAGTATTTGTATTTATTAGCGGACCAACAATTAATTAAAGTTAACTAATTTTACGGATTGCTAAAGGTTGAGCAAAAAAGGTCGTGCCAAAATCCTGTGGTGATATACTCGAGTAGATATTTCAGAGCAGGGGATTGGATACAATGAAGAAATTGTTGCAAATAATATTGGCGATAGCGTTGATGCTGACCGCAACAGGGTGTTCCAACACCACTCAAACGCGTCATAAAACGGGCGTGGTCGGTCAAACCCAAATCGTGAACTGGCGCCACTCGTCTGAATCTAGGCCGTACCCGACCATTACGCGGGCAAATGATCGCTATCTGCGGGTCTCAATCGGCAGACAGCGAGTTTATGTGATGAGTCCCAATAATCGGGTCTTGTACACAATGTATGCTTCGACCGGTCGGGATAACGCCACTCCTAAAGGAACTTTCCATGTTCAACAGGAACGCGGTAACTTCTTCTATAATCAACACTCTAAGGAAGGCGCTCGTTATTGGACATCATGGAAAGGCCATGGAATCTACCTTTTCCACACGGTGCCAACCAATGCTGACGGCCACTATATCAAGTCTGAAGCCAAGACATTGGGGAAGCAGGCCGATTCGCACGGCTGCATTAGGCTGTCGATCCCGGATGCCAAGTGGATTAATCGGACTGTGCCAGTAGGAACGAAGGTTGTTGTGCAGTGAGCGACGGGGATGAGTTGGGTGAACTCCCAATACATGAAGCAGTTTTAATCTTGATAACCAAGAAGTGCTGGTTTTAATGACAAACCAAAACCGGATCAGACCGGGATATATTAATTTCCAATTGATACTCATTTCCTTGGATCGCCACTGATACTTAGATTAAAGTCGTGCTCAAGCGGCTGATCCTCGAATTTTAAAAAAAACCAACTATTCCAAAATCAGGAATAATTGGTTCTTTTTTAAATTCGAGGATCAAAATGCCTTTCGTCCCAATCTTTAAAAAATCATTAGCTCAAGTTAAACAAATTCACTAAGATGATTCCCATCACTAAAACAACAGTGATGATGCCGATCGAAAACTTGGTGAAGAATCTGCCATTAATCTTATTTAAGAGGAAAAAGGTAATTCCCAGACAAATAATGCCGATCACATACATCACAATTAGTGCTGTTTTGACTGTTAAATCTGATTCTACCATTCCTATCACCCCATCGAAAACATTTTACCTCATTTTTGATGATTACCCAATAATGAGTTGATAGGCATATCGTGGAGTGGCTTCGTGACCCTTTTCGGTCATGTAAATCGTGCCGCGCTTGGTAAAACCGTTGGTGGTGATGACATGTTGCATGCCGAAGTTATCGGGATGGGTGTCAATTCGAATGTCCTTGTAACCAAGAACGCCGGAAATCGTGATCAACCCAGTGATCATTTTGTCTGAAAGGTGCTGACCACGGAAGTCTGCTGACATGGCAATTCTGTGGATAGCGGTGTAGCGGCCGTGGATGCCGTTAACCCACTCGCCGTCGTGAATATTGAGATAATTGACATCCAGCCCTTGATGCAGAGCAGCGGTTCCGGCAATTTTGCCGTCAATGATCAGGACATAGGTAATGCCGAATTTGACGTCGGTTTCTAAAGCCTCATCGTCTGGGTAGCCATTTTGCCATTGGTCGATGCCTTGCTGTTTGAGGTACGCTTTTGCTTCTTTGATGATTTTTTTAATTGCTGGTAAGTCTTCATTGGTTGCTTGTCGTAAATATGTTGCTGGCATTGTGCTCACATCCTCGTTGGTATTTCTAACCGTAATAATTAGATTAAATTAACACGAAAGAGCATTATAGAGCAAAAATATGGGACATGCAACCGGAAATGTTCGTGAATTTTGGGCAATGAAAAAAGATGATCAGCCGCGGTGCGTGGGCGTTAGTCGGGAGAGTGTTTATAAATGCAATTGAACTTTGCGTTCTTATGTTGATAAAGCCTGCGCCAAACGGCTGATCTCGGTCATTTAAAAAAAGAACCAACTATTCCAGAATCAGAAATAATTGGTTCTTTTTGTTAAATTCTGGGACCAAATCGTCTTTCGTCCCAGTCTTGGATGACCTCAGGGTTTGTCGCCCGCTTTAATCATCTAATACTTCGTTGGTTTTTTCGGCCGCTTTTTCTTTTGCATCGGCAACCTTATCTTTTGCCTTGCCGGATGTCTTTTGGGCCTTACCCTTTAATTTAAGCTTGTCGTTTCCGGTCATGTCACCGATACTTTCTTTGACCTTACCAACTACTTCATCTTTTTTATTCTTTAAGTCTCCCATTGTTACACATCCTTTCTTATCTATGCTATAAGCATATATGAATATCAACAGATCTGCAAAGTTAACGCCTGACAATTTATAACGATGAGAATTGTATGAGTTATCTCCTAGACGCAAAGAATGTGCTATTATTGTCTTAAGACTAGGGGGTGCAACGAATGGCTACCAATAATAGCGTTACAAAAGCACAATCCGAAAGTAATGAAGTTAAAAAGCATCAACAAATTTTGACTATGATTGCGTTAATGACTTCCAAATTGCTTGGTGAAAATACATATGCAAAAAGTTCAATCTTTTCCGAGAGGATGGCCAGAGGGGGCCAGCTTTTTCTTGATAAACCGATTGAGCAAAGCATGTCACTTGCGGAGTTCAAATTATCCAAGGAAGTTCAGATGGGCTATTTGGTCGCAGTTGACGATTTAAGATCAGTGACGCTGGACCAGGTTCATTACATGTCTTTGTGGGCAACTGGTCAAAGCGATGATACGATCGTTAATCGAGCGGCCGGAAATGCTTTTTCAATCTATTTAGCTCAAAGTACAGATCAGAAAAAAATTTGTCAATGGGTACAAGACGGCAGTCATTCAATTTATCCGCGCGATTGCTGGTGAAAATGGCGTGGTGGCAAAAGTAACCAGTGCCTTTCAGAAGCTATCCTTTGCTGATGCAGAGAAGCTGGCAAATGATTGGTTTGGCAGCGTGAATGGTTACATGCGCGGGGCCAGTCCTTTCCGCAAGATTACGGATGGAATTGATGATCCGGTGGATGAGCGAATCGTTCAGGGCCTTTTTGACGAAGTTAACAATGGGTATTTGACAACTCATTCGTTCGGCGATGATCAGGTGCCATTGCTTGGTAACTATATCTATTCCGGTGATGATTTCAGTGACCAAACTGATTTACCAGCTATGATGACCCAATCTTTGACCGACATCAGTTTATCCGAAACGATTAATTTGTTCGTGAATGGTCAGTTTAGCGAAGTTCTTGACCTGTTATGCTCGTTGGAACTCTATACATTTGTGTATCAATTCGTGAATGCAGGGCGGGCTGATCTGGTTGGCATGCCGGTGACGACAGCTACTGATATGCAGCAAGTTATCAAAATCACTGGCTCACAGCTAACTGATATCTTTGAACGATTCGGCTTGCCAGCAACCCTTGCTGAATTAGCAGCTAATTTACCGATTATTGACCTCAGTAATGCCGGAACCGCCAGAAATGCCAGTCAACAGAATTTTCAGCAGAATTTAAGCGTGGTGATGGATAATAGCCATCGGCCGCTTATCAATGATCGTGGTGAAACAGCTACGGTTAATTATGGCTTTCTTGAAGCCCTTCATGGATTGATTCAGGCCACTTATTGTTTACCAATTCTTGTTCGATATACGGTGACGAGAAACCAGCTGTTAGCACAAATCCAAGCTGGTGATTATACGGAATCCAGGAACGTGGCCCCAGCTGATTTTAATATCGCTTCATCGTTAGGGGATTACGTCGAACAACTGGCCCGTTTCCAAGTGGATCAGCTGATTCCCATTGTTGAACGTGGTAAAGACGACTATGATGGCTTGAACCAGTCTGGCAGCCCCAGTGCATTCAACCACTTGATGCGGGTGGCACCCCAGATGCGAGCGGTTAACCCGAAATACGCTGAGATGTCCAAACAAACAAAGAAGTTGTATTACTGGCTATATCAAAGCTCGTTTGCAAGTGAAATTGCTGCGGCAGATAGAGTTCAACTTTGAATAATCATGACACGATAAAAGGATCGACGGTCAAGCAGTTATCTGCCTGACTGTCGATCCTTATTTATAACGTCCTTTTGTTAAATCGCCCGAATTCCGATTGCCGACCCCATGCCGCCACCCATGCATAGGGAAGCAATCCCGATTTCTTGATTGGTTCTTCGTAGATTGTGGATCAGTGTCGTGATGATTCGGGCACCGGAGTCTCCGAGGGGATGGCCTAAAGCAATCGCGCCCCCACTGATGTTGACTTTTTCCAGTGAGAGGTGAAGGTCGCGGGTAACCGCAATACATTGAGCGGCAAAGGCTTCGTTGAGTTCAACCAAGTCAATGTCTGCAATCGTCATTTTTAATTTGGCGAGGAGACTGTTGATGGCAAGGTAAGGCGCATATCCCATGATCTCAGGATCGATCCCAGCCTCGGAATAGCCAAGAATTTCTGCGATTGGCTGGAGACCTAGTTTTTTGGCATGGGAGGCCGTTGTCAGGATCAGGGCCGAGGCGCCATCGTTTAGTCCGGCGGAGTTTCCGGCGGTAACAGTCCCATTTGGTTTGAATGCAGGCTTTAGTTGGGATAACTTTTCCAAGCTCGTGTCGAATCTAACGGGTTCATCCTGATTGATTGGGTTTGCTAGTTCTTTAGTCTCAATAGGAATCAGTTCATCATCAAATTGATGGTTACGAATTGCAGCAGCGGCAAGTTGATGTGACCGTAACGCAAACGAATCCTGCTCCCGGCGGGTAATGTTAAAACGGTTGGCAACATTTTCGGCGGTGATACCCATTAACTCACCTGAAATAGAATCTCGAAGGCCGTCATGTTCCAATGCATCGTGCATGGTGACTGCCCCAAATTTAGTTGCCTGACGTTGATTCATGTTGAGGTAAGGCGCATTTGACATGCTTTCCGTACCGCCAGCGATGATTATTTCCGATTCACCGAGCAGCAGTGCTGAACTTGCTTGATGGACGGCTTGCATGCCGGATCCGCAGACTTGATTAACTGTAAATGCTGTCTTGCTTTGAGGAATATGACTTTGTAATTCGATTTGACGGGCAATGTTTTGACCGTTCCCTGCTTGAATCGCGTTGCCAAAAATTACTTGGTCAATCAACGAGGCGGGGATATTTGTTTTCGCAAGCAAATTTTTAACGGTCATTGTTCCGAGTTGTTCCGCTGTGACATTTTTTAATGCACCGTTAAGTTTACCTATTGGAGTCCGTTTGCCTTCAATGATTACGATATTGTCCAAATTCATTGGCTCCTTTGTAAAGATTTCATGTGCTAGTATAACGGGTTATTCACCTCAATAGTGAACTTTTGACTCAACCTTAATGAATTGCTAAATCATTAGTTAATAGAAAAAACGATTAATTTTGAAATAGTAGTTGACCTGGGTCAAAAATCCTGATAGTATATTACTCGTTGCTTAGTTAGCAATTGCATATATACCAATTACTTCTTAAAAAGTTTTTGTTGACTTACAGGATTTGGTGAGATATAATTGTTATTGCTGTTGAGGCAATGAGAAATAAGGATTTCGAATGACGAACGATTTACTTGGAGTTATCAAAAATGTTTGTGTTTCTCATGTAGACCTTTGAAAACTGAACAAAATTTTCGACAAACAAATGTGCAGGGCGTTCCGATTCATTTCGGAACCAAACATTTGCGAAGTCAATTCGTAAAACAAGTAATAAATATAATCATGAGCTACA
>NZ_JAUCAP010000039.1:0-25922 GCF_030361045.1 Lentilactobacillus sp. TOM.63 | reverse complement strand
ATTCTAACGAGAAACAAAAAATCTGTCATCAGTAATAGATAAAATCTATTACCAACAACAGATATTGTAGAACCGTTTTACTTAACTGAAAAGACACCATCAATCAGATTCTTTCGATTGGCGGTGTCTTTTTATCTACCAATTTTTTAATCCATTTAGTTGTTTCCGCTTCCAGACCCACTATACTAAAGGTGCAAGTGAAATAATCATGATAGGAGGTTTCATGATACTATGACACAATTATTTGCTAGTCCAAGCACCTATATTCAGGGTCCAGGTGAATTGTTCGACAGTTCATCTTACATCGAAAAATATGGTAAAAAGGTCTTACTTCTCTCGGATTCAAACGTTCTGAAAATTGTTGGTAATGAATTTAACGAGTACTTAGAAAAAAATGGGTTTGATGTCAACCTGGTCACCTTTAAAGGTGAAGCTTCCGAAACAGAAATTGATCGAGTGACGAAGATTGGTCAAGATAGCCAAGATCAGATCATCATCGGCCTGGGCGGCGGAAAGACCGCCGATTCAGCAAAGGCCATTGCTGACAACTTGGGAATTGCCGTAATGATTGCCCCAACGATTGCCTCAACCGATGCACCATGTTCACGACTTTCAGTTATTTATACCGATGAGGGGCAATTTGATCACTATCGCTTCTATAAAAAGAACCCAGAAATTGTTTTGCTGGACACCAAGGTTATTTCCGGCGCCCCAGTTCATCTCTTAATTTCTGGCATGGCCGATGCATTAGCTACCAACGTTGAAGCAACCGATGTTCGGACCGCCAATGCCAATAACATGTTGGGCGCTAAACAAACCATCGTGGCCGGCTCAATTGGCCAAGCTTGTGAAGATACGCTCTTTGAATACGGTCCATTAGCAATTTCTGCCAACAAGCAACACGTCGCTACGCCTGCTTTGGATAAAGTGGTTGAAGCAAACACTTTATTGAGTGGCCTTGGCTTTGAAAGTGGTGGCCTAGCAGCGGCTCATGCGATTCATAATGGCTTCACCGCATTGTCCGGTGATATTCATCACTTAACTCATGGTGAAAAAGTCGCTTATGGTACACTGGTGGAATTGATCCTCGATGGCAGTGACAAGAAGCGCTTCGAAAAATTCCTGAACTTTGACTTGAAGCTTGGTCTACCAACAACCTTAGCCGACCTTCACCTTGGTGATGCTTCAGATAAGGACTTAATGAAGGTTGCCACCCAAGCTTGCGACGAAAACGATACGATGAAGTGCATGCCAACTGAGATTACACCGGATGACGTCTTTGCCGCCATCAAGGCTGTGGACCAATATAGTTCGGATTATCAAGGGAACGAATTTAAAGAATAATGGTTCGCTAAAAAAACTCAATTAATGACATTAAAAAAGTATCTACGATTTGAATTCGTAGGTACTTTTTTAATCGACATATATCCATGTTAGTTATTCATAATCTCAATCAGTTCGTTAATCTTTTCAGGTGAAACACCCATCGTCGTCGCAGCTCGCAGCGGCATATTCTGAAACATCTTGGCAGTGGGATCATTGTCATCAGCTAGCTTACTGAAGATGTCTGATAAGCCAGCTTGTTTGACGGCCTCGGCGAACTTATCCTGCTTAATCAAATCACCAATGTAAGTTCTCTGATCCACTTTGATCGGTCGTTCCGGTGTCCAATTCAGCTCAATCATTTTATTCAATCGAATATCAGCACTGCTTGACCCTACCAGAATTTCATACGCACCGTTATCAAGCTGCCAGTTGGCAATTTTCGGATTATACCAGCTAAATGCGCGCTGATCTAAATCAAAAGTAACCACTTTTTCCTCACCAGCGGCCAGGGAAACCTTCACAAAATTTACCAACGTCTTCACCGGTTTCTCAATTCGGCTAGTCCGATTACCAACGTAAATTTGGACAGCCTCGGCACCTGAACGGGAACCAGTATTTGTAACCCGCAGGCTCCCTGACACGTGATCAGCGCCAACTTTGAGTTGTAAATCGTCATACTTGAAAGTCGTGTAGCTCAGTCCAAAACCAAACGGGAACTGGACCGGCTGCTTCTTTTTATCATAGTAGCGATAACCCATGAATAAGCCTTCACGATAATTTTCTTCATCCGGATCCGCATCAAACGTTAGGTAACTTGGTGTATCTTCCAACCGTAATGGGAAAGTTTCAGCCAATTTACCTGAAGGATTTACGTTACCGCTTAACACATCCCAAGTGGCCTCACCCACTGCTTCACCAGCTAAATAAGTTTCCAGTGTGGCGGCAACCTTGTCAATCCAAGGGGTTCGGATCGCCGAACCGTTTTGCAACACCACAATCACCTGATCGTTAACTTGACTCACCGCGTCAATTAACTGATTTTGGTTGGCAGGAAGATCAATACTAGTTTTATCAAAGCCTTCCGATTCCATTCGCTCTGGATAGCCGGCAAAAATAATGACTTTGTCAGCGAATTTAGCAGCCGAAACCGCCTCCGCAACAGCTGTTGAATTGACGTCATCAGTCGCCAGCGAATAACCAGCCACATAGGTCGCATCTGGGCGAACCTGATTGATCGCTGCCAGTGGGGTGACCAAATGATGAGCGTTAACGTGAGAGCTGCCACTGCCCTGATAGCGTGGCTTTTCAGCGAGTTCACCAATCACCGCCAGCTTTTCACCTTCATTAACTGGTAAAACATGATGTTCGTTTTTCAATAACACAAAACTATCCGTTGCCAATTTCCGGGTAAATTCATGCTGCTCGTCCATGTCGTACGAGCCGCTTTGGTCAGCATCATCAGGTTGCCAATTTTTAATCATTTTCAGAACTCGGTTAACCGCGCGATCCAAATCTTTTTTGGGTAACGATCCGTCTTCAACAGCGGCCACAATTTCGTCAACGGACTCGGTGCCCTTACCAGGCATTTCCAGATCTAAGCCGGCTTTGACAGCAGCCGTATGATCAGCTACCGCGCCCCAGTCAGACATGACCAGTCCCTTAAATCCCCATTCATCACGCAAAATTTTCGTTAACAAGCGCTGATTCTGTGAATTGAGGGTGCCGTTGATTTCATTATATGAACACATGATTGTGGCTGGATCAGCTTGTTTAACGATCTTTTCAAAGGTTGCCAAATATAGTTCCCGCAACGTTCGTTCGTCGATATTTGAAGATGAAGTAAACCGCTGATCCTCGCGGTTATTAGCCGCAAAATGTTTGACGCTGACCCCAGCGCCTTCAGATTGGACTCCCTTAACGTAGGCAGCCGCTAATTCACCCACTAAATAGGGATCTTCAGAAAAATACTCGAAGTTTCTGCCAGCAAGCGGGCTACGTTTTAAATTAATCCCCGGTCCCAGCAAAACTCCCAGTTTCTCAGCTTTAGCGGCAACTCCTAAATGTTCGCCAAGTTGGTTAAGGCGTTCGCGGTCAAACGAACAGGCTGTCAGCGCCGATGCTGGAAAACAAACCGCTTCAACACTATCGTTAATATTGGTTTGCTCTGAGGTCCCAACCTGTTTTCGCAAGCCAGATGGCCCGTCAGACATCATCATTGGTTTTAAACCAAGCCGCTCAATTGTGGCCGTGTACCAGGAATCTTTGCCTGACACGAGAGCAGCCTTTTCTTTTAAGGTTAGTTGATTGATTAAATCGTGATCTAATTTCATGTGAGTATCACTTCCAATTTGTTTGTGTGTTGGTTATGTTGGTGACTGGTAAAACGAGTGTACGTGGGTATTTTTGTCAAAAAAATAGATTATATGGATTAGGGTTGATCTGCATAGCATAAGTCGGCTTCAACACAAATTCCAAAAACCGGAATTTCTGTTGAAACCGGCTTATGCTCCGACTTCTAACCGCTTTGCTACGCACACTATCCTAATGGTGAAAAATCAATCTAACTCCCTTCATATCCAAAGCCTTATGGATTGCCATTGAGGCGCCTCCTAGTAAGGTTGCCAAGTTTACATCCTTTGACATAACCAGTGGCGGTACCAGCGGCATGAAGGTTAATTTCATTTGAATATTTTTCAAAACTTCTGGGATTTGTTCAATTAATGGTGAATTGAAAAAGATCATTTGCGGATCATACGCTGCAATCAGATCCGCCGTTACTATCGCCAGGTGGTAGCAGAAATCTTCAATCAACTCTGCAACGTCTGGATCACCATGATTATAATCGTTGATTAGGTCTGCCAGTGCATAAGCCTGATTCTTTTTGAGGGCACCGGCTTTCTTGATAATTCGGGTTTGGGACCATTCCGAATCAAAGTTTGGCAGCGCAGTTAGCCGTCTTTTCTTTCGGCCTTCATCCTGAATAATAATCCGGCCAATTTCACCGGCTTGACCATAATTCCCCGTATACAGCTGCGTATTCAAGATGATACCAGCCCCAATTCCTTCGTGGATACTAACTGAGACGATATTTTGCAACTCCTGCTTACTAAAATCTTGTTCGAAAATTGCAGACAAGTTCGCTTCGTTTTCCAAAATGACTGGAACTGAATACTTATCCCGGAAGAAGCCCACCAGGTCAAAATCATCGTAATCAGTAAACGGTGAAGTAATAATTTCACCATCATAAACCACTCCAAAAATCGCAATTGAAATTGCCAGCAGACCGTTGACCGAATCAAATTTGGGTAACTGATTGATTTGTTCTTCCATCATTGCTGAAATTTGAGAAATTGATTGGTTATTAATCGGCTGGATGCTGTGTTCAAGCGTCCGCCCGTCCAGCTTGGTTGCCAACATCTCGAGTTGGTGTCCGGAAATGCTGAAATTGATAACGTAACCATATGAAGCATTAAACTCGACAAGTTCAGGCTTTCTGCCGCTTGTTCCGGTAGATTTGTCTTCGCCTAGGCTGTTGACCAATTTTCGGTCAATAAAGGTACCGACAATGTCTGAAACCGACATTTTATTCAAACCCAACAATTTTGACATGTCATTGCGAGAAATCGGTCCATTATTGATAATCGCTTGAAGAACCGTTCGTTCATTATGATTTCTCATCACTTCTTTATTAATAATCAATGTTACCCACTCACTTTTTTGTTATTGGGATTAGGACAGCTCCTCCAAGCAGAAGTCTGCATGTAAGCACCACCGAGAAAAATTCCAGAACCAGGAATTCTTCTCGGTGGAGACTTACACTCCGACTTCTAACCGCTTGGATCCGCTCACTCTCTTAGAACAGCTCCTCCAAACAGGGATCTACATGTAAGCACCTTATCCAGAAATCCAAGTCCAAGATTCCTCAGGCATCATAGCCAAATGGTGCTCCGCAAAGCAGAAATTTCCACATAAGCACCTCAACCACAAATTCCAAAACCGGGAATTTCTGGTTGAGGAGACTTATGCTCCAATTTCTAATCGCCTAGCTCCGCTCACTAAGCTTCTTCATTTTCCTTCTTATGTTTAGCTGCCAAATCCGTTTGCATCTTCTTTTCGATACTATCAACATGATAGAACATCAAGGCAATTGCGGAAAGGGCAAATCCCAATAATGGCACCCAAATATAGTTCATTTCAATTCCGTGTAGTGACGCAGCGGATTGGGTCTTATTGGCAACGTAACCCGTAACTGACAGAATCCAACCTGTAATGACACCACCGATTCCCATTCCAAGCTTGGCACTGAAGCTTGAGAATGAGGTTACAATTCCTTCGGCCCGGACACCGTTCTTCCATTCGCCATAATCCACGGCATCCGCCAGCATAACAGCGATCAAGCCGGAAACATACCCGGTACCAAGATAGCCGATAATCGTGGCAATAATAATGATCGTCACACTCAAGTGAGTCGCCCCAACGCTTAACAATAGTTGGCCGGCAACTGCCATAATCATTCCCGCTAACATCGTATTTCGTTTTCCAATCAGTTTGGAAGTCAGTGGTGTTAAAACAACTGCTAACAGTGAGACAAATTGCAAACTCAAGACAAACGAAGCCAAACCGGCATTATTCATGTTGTATTTGAAGAAGTAAACCGTCACTTGAGAACGGGTCTGCATCCCCATCCAGTAAATGAAGTTGATAAAGATGATGATTGCCCAAGGCCAGTTACGCTTGAGCGCCTTTAGTGATTCTTTGATCGGAATTGATTGACGCGAACTCTTGGTTTGAACCCGTTCCTTCGTGTTCTTAAAGACAACCGCAAAGATCAGGACAACCACGATTCCAACAATTAATGCCCAAATGAACCAACCATGAGCACTAGTTGTGGAACCACCGCCAAAGAAGGCAACCATGGTCAAGGTAATTCCAGTAATGATCGCAGCGCCGGCGGTTCCCATAAATTGGCGAATCGTTGATAAGGTTACTCGTTCTTGGGGATTGCTGGTCAATGATGGCAAAATCGAAGTAATTGGAATGTTAACTGCCGAATAAAGAACATCGACACCAATATAGGTAATATAGGCCCAAACGAGCTTACCCGTTAAACTCAGGTTCGGTGTGGTAAATACCAAAACACAGAAGACCGCAAATGGAATCGAGAACCACAACCAATACGGCCGGCTCTTCCCCCATTTCGTATGGGTATGATCAATCATGATGCCCCAGAAAGGACCGTCAAAAGCATCAACTATCCGGGCAACTAGGAACAACGTCCCCACTGCAGCGGCACTAATTCCAAATGTATCCGTATAGAAAATCATTAAATAGGTTCCCACCATTTGAAATGATAGGTTACAGGCAAAATCACTTAAGCTATATGAGAATCGTTCATTCCAGGGCACCATGTTCTTGAGAGCAGCTGTGGGCTTTGGCTTGGACGCTTCACCATTGGAAACTGTTTGCTTCATAATGAACACCTCGTCAGTTTTGTTTAACATTAATAAATTCAACTTTCGAATTGAATTATATTGTAACCGATTACATAAGTCAATAATATTTGGCATGCTTTTTTTAGCATAGAAGTTATTCCAACGAGATCCCCACTATTATAGCAACATCACAAACGTTTTCTGATGAAAGCGTTGACAAATATTTTCGGAACAATTACACTGTTGGTGACGATTAATAAATTCAACTTTCAAATACAAATTCAGAGGTGTCGCTTTATGAGGTTTACTGATGGTTACTGGTTGACTCGACCTCAATACGAGATTCAGTCGCCAAAAGAAGTTTTTGATTATCGAAAGACCGACGATTCATTAACGCTCTACGCACCATTTAATAAGATTAACGATCGCAATGACGAACTGAACCTGGGAATGACAACGATTAAGTTGACCTCCCCTGTTGAGGGTGTGATCGGGGTTAAATTAACCCACTTTGATCAAAACAATCCTGGGCCTTCATTTGAATTGGAAAATGAACATCCTAATGTTGCCATCGAAACCGGTGATAAAGAATTATCGTTCAAATCTGGTTCATTAACCGTAAAAGTACCGTTTAAATCCGATTTCGAACTCGATTTTCTCCATGAAGATAAGGTGATTACGAAATCGATGGAGAAGGCTGAAGGGGTCATTCATGATAAGGACACCAATAAGCATTACATGCGGGAGCAGCTCTCCATGGGCGTCGATGAACTGATTTATGGCCTCGGCGAACGCTTTACTGCCTTGGTTAAAAATGGCCAGTCCGTAGACATTCGGAACCGGGATGGCGGTACTGGTAGCGAACAAGCTTACAAGAACGTGCCATTCTATTTGAGCAGTGAAGGTTACGGTGTCTTCGTTGACCAACCGGAAAAAGTATCGTTTGAAATTGCTTCGGAAAACGTTGACCGCACCCAATTTAGTGTTGAGGGCGAATCCTTGCAGTACTACGTGATTGATGGGCCGACGCCAAAAGATGTCTTGAACAAGTACACCCGCTTGACCGGCCAAATTTCACTACCACCCGCTTGGTCATTTGGCCTTTGGTTATCAACCTCATTTACCACCGACTATCGGGAAGAAACCGTTATGAAGTTCATTGATGGCATGCGTGACCGCAAGATTCCATTAGACGTTTTCCATTTCGACTGCTTCTGGCAAAAAGGCTTCGAATGGTGTAACTTCCTTTGGGATCCTGAACAATTCCCCGATCCAGAAGGCTTAATCAAAAAGATCCATGACCGCGGGATTAAGGTCTGCGTTTGGATCAATCCTTACATTGCCCAAAAATCGCCGTTGTTTGAAGAAGGCCGTCAAAATGGCTACTTCATTAAACGTGAAGATGGCAACGTTTGGCAATGGGATCTCTGGCAAGCCGGAAATGGTTTCGTTGACTTCACGAATCCTGCCGCCGTTAAGTGGTACCAAAGCAAGTTAAAGGCCTTACTTGACATGGGCGTTGACTGCTTCAAGACCGACTTTGGTGAGCGAATTCCGGTTGAAGACGCCGTATTCTTTGACGGTTCCGATCCGAAACGTGAGCATAATTACTACACTTATCAATATAATGAAGCGGTTTATGACTTGCTCAAACAAGAAAAGGGAGCCGACCAAGCGGTTGTCTTTGCCCGTTCAGCGACTGTTGGTTCGCAAAAGTTCCCAGTTCATTGGGGTGGCGACAACCTTTCCCGCTACAAATCAATGGCCGATTCCCTTCGTGGCGGCCTCTCATTCCTCGTTTCCGGCTTTGGCTTCTGGAGCCATGATATCAGTGGATTCGAGGAACATGCGACGCCAGATTTGTACAAACGGTGGACCCAATTTGGCCTCCTATCGTCTCACTCCCGTTATCACGGCAGTGTTCAGTACAAGGTGCCGTGGTTGTTTGATGAAGAAGCGGTCGAAAATACCCGCAAGTTTGTGGATTTGAAGCTCTCCTTGATGCCTTATCTTTTCGATGAAGCTGTTAATACGCATGAGACTGGCACGCCATTGATGCGGCCTGCATTCCTGGAATTCACCAAGGATCGCAACACTTACTTCCTTGAGCATGAATACATGCTTGGCAGTAAGTTACTGGTTGCGCCAATCTTCAACGCGGAAGGCAATGTTAAGTACTACCTGCCAGCTGGCAAATGGACCAACATTCTCACCGAAAAGACGTATGACATCTCAAAGGGTGGCGAATGGCTCGCTGAACAATATGACAACTTAAATCTGCCATTGTTGGCCCGAGAAAACAGCATCATCTTGAGAAATCCGGCTGCGGGACACGCCGAGTATGATTACACGGATGCTCCTGATATTAACGTTTACGAAATCTTAGACGGTGCCGAAGCGACAACCAGAGTCGTTGACCAGCATGGCGCCCACGCAGGTTCTGTATCTGTCACTCGCCAAGGTAATCAAGTGACCGTTACGACCAAAGGCTTGAAGGGTAACTCAAAAGTCTTGATTCATATGGATAGTGACGTTAAAGAGTTCGTGATGGCTGGTAAAGAATCAACGTTTAATATCTAACGATTCTGACTAAAAATCGATACAAATTAATCTTGATTATTACAAAAAGGAGTTTCTAATGGCTGTATGATGCCATTAGAAGCTCTCTTTTCGTTAATAGTGATATCTAGCTTGATAAACAAGGATTCGATCGGTTTCAACGCCGTAAATCAATCGATTTTCCTGATCAATTCTACGGGACCATTTTCCTGAGTAATCAAATCTAAGTAGTTCCGGCTTTCCAATCTCCTTAAATGGTGTTTCGGAAATGTTTGCTAAGAGCGACTTGATTCTTTGAGCTTTTTTCTCATCGTGCTTTTTCCAATAACGCAAATCGCTTAATGCTTCGTCCGTAAAGTAAATTTCTCTCATAGGTCTTTAAGATCGACTTTCGTCAAGTTACCCTGCTTGGCTTCTTCAATTGATTTATCAAGGTGGTTTCGGTTAGTTGGGTTATCGACCACATACATATTCTCAATTAAATTGTCGTAATCGTCTTGACTCATAACCACTACATTTCTACCATGAGGTCGAGTAATTGTCAGATTATCAGAATCATCAACAACTTTATCAAGGTATTTCCGGATATTATTTCTAAAATCAGTCATGTTGGTTGCTTCCAAGTTAGCCGCCTCCCATAATTTGTACTCAAAGTATATAACGGTTCGCTTATTTTGTACAGAATAATGTACGTAATAGTTAAATCGGTTTGAATAATTTCTCAAAAATTTCAAGCGCAATCTGAATAAACCATCAAAAAAGTCCTTCTGGCCATTTACTGACCAAAAGAACTTTTTTACTACCAGAACACAATTTTATGATTCTTGAACGTGCTTCTCACCTTCATGATACCCTTTGATAAATTCGGACAACTCGACCATCTGATTGTCAGTCACCGTATTCCCGAACTTAACCAAGCTTTCTGGATAATGACGGAAACCACGGTTCTGCTCATGATCACGGACTGCTTGTTCGAAGCCCATCTGGTAATCACTTTGAGTTGCAGTAGCCGAACTATGATCACGATGAGTCGAACTGTCTGCCCATTGCTGGTAGTCAGTTTTGGCACTATCGTAATTGCCTTGTTCATAATTTTTCTTCACGTAGTCATGCAATTCGCTTAATTTCTTTAATGCGTCCATGTAGCACCTCTCCTCGTATTTGCAATCATGATCAAATCCATATCGTACTTTCCTTTTTAATAAAATTAGCACCGTTTGTTTATCACGATATAACTAACCGGTAATTTTATGGGGTTAATTATACCCCCCATTTGAAAATGAAAAGTGCTTTTAGCCTTTATTACAAGAACGGCCGTTATCGCACACACTCTCCATGCTACTGAATGCATTTTTTACTCGTTTTGTTTAAGCCGGTCTCGTACCCACTCTTGTATCTCTCTTAAGTCGTCATCTGTCGCCAAATCACTGATAAAATGCTTCGTAATTGAACGTTTATTTAGATATTGCGTCCGTTCACGATTCTTCTTCCGCCATCGTTCGTTGGCTTCCCGTTGTGCTTCCGTGTACCTTTGCTTTGCCATATTTATCACCTTATGATATTATTGTATATGAAAAGTAGCTGCTGGAAGTCCCTCCAACAGCTACAAGCGTGAATTAGAATGATGAGGCTGGCTAATCGTTATTAACGGTTAGCTTTTTTTATATTCCTATACGCAATTGATAGACACACAACCCCACGACAAACGATATAAAACGTCGTGGCGCAAGTTATTGCGAGCGGATAAGATACCTCCGACCCATTCACTTCGACATGGCAACCACCTCCGTGAATTAGAATAATTGAGGGGTGTAGACCATTCGAAATTCACTAGGCTAGCAGGCCAAGTAATGAACTGAACTTACTAACTTGATTATATTATATACTCATATGAGTGCTTATACAAGTACAACCCAAAGCAACTGCTTACAAAAAATAGCACCCCATCGCCCTCTGAGTGATGCGGCACTATCTAACAATACTTTCTGAAAGGTATTAGACCAATCATTGACCATAACTTCTGGTCGGTATAACATTTCGTTTCGTTCTTCTGTTGAGTGGTACTGACAAGCTACACGGATCTAAGCTCGATGACTTAGCGCCTACACATTACTGTATATCTTTCACTTGCCTAACAGGTGATTAGCCTATTCACCTTCCACTATTATTATACTTCGAATTGGCAATGGCTTTCAATTGATTTGCCTACCGAATTATTTAACGTTAACTCCGAGCAATCCAATAAGCGAAGCAGCTTGGAACTGATTAATCGTCAGTCCCTTTAAATCATCCGGGTTCACTTCCAGATAGCCAAACTCACTTTGGGACAGATCGACTCCTTTAAGCTTGGTGTCGACGAAACTGGCTCCTTCAAAATTGCAGCGGCTAGTTTTGAGCCCACCAACCAATTTAAGGTATCTAAAGTAGACTTCTTTGAAGCTGGAATTGGTGAAAGTGCAATGATTCAACTTGGAACCGCTAAAATTAGCATAATCAACTCCGGAATCATTAATGGTACAATCCTTCCAATTATTCTCCTGAAACTCGACCCCAATCAGCTGACAGCTTTCAAATTGATCCCGATAGAAGGTACTCCCCTCAAATCGGTCATTGGCAAACGAACTATTGTTAAAGGTACAATCAAGCCATTCACTGCCGCCAAAGTTATCCTGCTCAAATTGGCACTGTTTAAAAGTGACATCAGACACCCGGATTTCCTGCATTGAGGTTGCAAATCGACAATTCTCGTAAGTATTACCAGGCTCAATGTCTTCAAATGTCAGTTTTTTCCCAATGATTGTCATTTTGGCCTCTAACTACAAAATCGGTGATAATAAGCGACTAAACGTTTGCTTAAACTTGAGCCATAGCGATTGTTGCTTAAACCGTTCAGGCGTTTGCAAGGTACTTTCGTCCATGTCGTTCAAGAAAATGTCGCGCATTTCTGTCGAGAACTTTTGATCATAAATAAACGAGTTGATTTCAAAGTTCAACTTGAAGCTGCGGTAGTCCAAGTTGGCTGACCCCACCGAAGAAATTTCATCGTCGATGACCATCGTCTTCGAATGGATGAAGCCATTATTATAGAAGTAAATTTTAACCCCTTCTTCGGCCAATTGGTGAGCATAGTACTGGGTGGCCCGGTAGACAAACGGATGATCCGGCATGCTGGGAACCATAATCCGAACATCAACGCCGGACATGGCGGCAATCCGCAACGCATCCAGCACACTGTCATCTGGGATTAAATACGGCGACTGAATCCAGCAATAATCGTTAGCCATCGTGATCAGCTTAATATAGCCCATCTTAATCTGCTGCAAGTCCGAATCCGGCCCACTGGAAACGATTTGCATGTTAACATTACCTTTAGTGGTCGTAACTGGGAAGTATTTCGCTTCAACTTCCTCTTCATCAATTTGATCCCGGGGACTGGTTGCGTTCCAATCAAGAATGAAGCGCGCCTGCAGGCCAAAAACACCGGACCCGATAATACGAATGTGGGTATCACGCCAATTGCCGAACTTTTTCTTGCGGCCGAGGTATTGGTCGCCAATGTTGAAGCCACCGGTATAGCCGATGATCCCATCAACCACGATGATCTTTCTGTGATCACGAAAGTTAATCCGGAAATCCAAGACAACTGAGCGGGTGTTCAAGAATGGAAAGGCGTGGCCGCCCGCATCAATTAATGGCTTGAAAAATTTGCGGGTTGTTCCCATTGACCCCCAAGAATCGTAGATGACCCGGACTTCAACGCCCTGCTTGGCTTTTCGGACTAAAAGGTCAAGAATTTCATTACCAATTTTATCGTTATAAAACGTGTAAAATTCAATGTGAATGCTCTTTTTGGCGCCCTCAATGTCTTCGATCACGCGGTGAAAGAGATCATTGCCATTCGTAAAAATGTGAACTTTGTTTTGCCGGGACAAGAAAGCAGCATCTGTTGTCATGAACATATCAACGGCTGTCCGCGACCGCTTAACGACTTCATCGGCGGGCGTCTTGGCATTGTGACCCAATTGTTTTCGCTGTTCATTCAGTCGTTCATCCAGCTGCATTTGCACGTGCTTATGTAATTTGAATAACCGATTTTTAGGCAGCTTTCTGCCAAGAAAGGCGTAGGCAATGAAACCAACTAGCGGCAAAAAGACCAGCACCAGCAACCACGCCCAGATAGCAGCAATGTCTCGTTTCTCCCTAAACACGGTAAAAATAGCAAAAATTGCGTTGACCACAACGATGATGTTGAAGATCAATGACCAATCAATATTCATATTTTCCTCCTGACGGCCATTTTTGGTCTAAAATAAGATTACAACTGTTAGTATACTAGAAAGAAGCCAAAAATTATGAATATATTTAATTTTTTTGTTGTAAGAATTCACGGCTTACACTCCGTGTATTTTCTCCATTTGATTTTTAGAGAACAACCATTAATCGGTTTTGGGCTTATTTTTGCCCTGATTTTATATTTGATTTATCGCCGAATGAATCGGTAGAATGCGTCACAAAACAATGCTCATTAGATTTTCATATGAGAATAGTAGCGCCAAGCCAACCTCGTTGAATAAACAGGTTGGTTTTTGATTCTGCAAAAATGGATTAGGCTACACGGGCGAACCGTGCTTCGACGGCCGCGTTAACGCGCCTAGCCTACTTGGCGCAAAGCAGAAGTCTGCACATATGCCCCTCCCAGCGTAAATTCCCAAAACCGGGATTACCGGGTTAGGCTACGTTGCCGAATGGTGCTTCGCAAAGCAGAAGTCTGCACACAAGCCCCTCCCAGCGTAAATCCCCAAAACCGGGATTTACGGATTAGGCTACATTGCCGAATGGTGCTCCGCAAAGCAGAAGTCTGCACACAAGCCCCTCCCAGCGTAAATCCCCAAAACCGGGATTTACGCTGGGAGGGGCTTGTGCTCCAACTTCTAACCGCTTTGCTACGCACACTTTTTTCTTGCATTACCCATCTCAACGACCTATTATAGATAAGTCGCTTCGACACATTAACAAATGGAGGTTTCACTTTGTACGAACTCTTAATTCTTGGCATGCTGACCTCACGCGACATGTCAGGTTATAAATTACGAGGGATTTTAGAAAGTAGTCTGGTTCCTTGCCGAGAAATTTCCAATGGCGTGATGTACCCACTGCTTCAGAAATTAGCAGCGCATGATTACATCGAATTTAAAGTCATTGAAAAGAATCACCGCAATAAAAAGTTGGCCCATCTTACCGATCTCGGCGCCAAACGGTTTACCGAACTCATGGCGGAACCGGTCGCCCAAGACGCCAAACGCGAATCAATTTTTCGCTTTAAGTTTCGAGGAATGGCTGGCGTTGATCCAGCTACCCAGTTGCAGATTTTCAATGAGTACGCGAACTCAGTTCAAGCTGATTTACAGGCCTATCAAACCGTCCATGATCATTTACATACTCTAATGGACAGCGATCCAGACAACCGCGATCATCTCCGCTGGGCAATCCGCTCACTTAATTTAAGCATTTCAATCTGCCAGGCAAAACAACGTTGGGTTGAAAAATGTCGCCAAGAAATCAATCAGAACAGAGGAAAAACAAATGAAGAAGCAAACTAAAACACAGCAATGGATCGCCCTCACCGCAATGGGGCTCGGCGTTTTCATGGGATTACTTGATGTCACTGTCGTCAACGTGGCCTTACCCACAATGGTCCGCGGGTTTAAAACCACCTTTACGGATTTGCAGTGGGTGTTAAACGCCTACACCTTGGTTTATGCTGTCACATTAATGATTATGTCCAAATTAGGTGACATGTACGGTCGCAAAAAAATCTTCTTGGGCTCACTCATTTTATTTGTGGTGGCATCCGCAATCAACGGAATGGCACCTAATTTACTAATCCTAGACATCGGTCGTGGAGTTCAGGCAATTGGTGGTGCTGGGATGACGTCTCTTTCAATGGCACTAGTTGCCTCTAACTTTGATGGCAAAGATCGTGGGTTGGCCCTTGGAATTCTCGGCTCCATTATCGGGGCCTCTGCTGCTTCGGGACCGTTAATTGGTGGTTATTTGGTTGAACATTTTGGCTGGCCATCCATTTTCTACGTCAACGTTCCGTTTGGCATCATTGCCGTGATTTTAACCTTGATTTATGTGCGGGAAACCCCAAGTTATGGGAAGAACCACAAAATTGACTTGGCTGGGATGATCACTTCAGCGATTGGGTTGTTTGCGGTGATCTATGGCTTGATTGTTAAAGAAAGTCACCCTCACTGGTCATGGCTCGATGCCCGGGTTAGTGGCTTGCTTGTCGGCGGGGTCTTAGTCATGATCGTGTTTGTCTTCATTGAAACCAAAGTTGGCGATCCAATGATTGATATCAAGATGTTCAAACGTCCTCATTTCTTAGGAACCATCATCATTGCTTTCGCATTAGGTGCCGGAATATACGCCTACAACGCCTTTTTAACGGCCTTGATGCAAAACTACATCGGTTACTCAGCCGTCCAAACTGGAGTCCGCCAGTTGACCATTAGTGGTTGGTCGCTGGTACTGGGCCCAGTTGCCGGTATTCTCAGTTCTCGCTTCTCGAAAAAGTGGATGATTGTTGGCAGTATGGTTATCGGCGGGATCGGCTTCTTCGCCATGGCTTACGCAATCAGTCCAACAGTTAGTTTCGTTGAATTGTGGCCAGGAATGGTACTGATGGGGATCACCAACGGAATGGTCAACCCATTACTGAACACAGCTGGCATGGAAGGCGCCCTTCCCCAAGAAATGGGCATGGTCTCCGGCCTGCTTAACGTCTTCCGCCAGTTTGGAACAACCGTCGGCGTGGTTGGCTTGGGATTAATCCAAGATGCCCAATATGAAACTCATTTAAATAATCATCTGCACCTCATTCAGATGCCGGCTAAAGTCGTTAATGGGATCAAAGATGCGTTAGTCAACGCCGGGCCATTTTCCGGTCACACGATCGCGTTCTCAGCCCGCATGCAGCAAATGCCATTTGCCTCAACACTTCAAAAAATCGTCATCGCTGCCTACGATAACGGCATGGCGGCAGTAGCAATTTCTTCTGGGGTCCTTGTGCTTTTTGGGGCATTAGGGGCGGCAATTTTGATGAGAAACCGGATTGCGAGCCAGGATATTGAGCTAAAACAGGATAAATAATTGATAGATACTTAATGAGAGTCAACCCCCATACGGATTTGGCTCTCATTTTCGAATTGGGCTATAGTAATCTGGCAAATTTCAGCCGCCAATTTAAGTGTTGGACCGAGATGCCCCCTCACGCATTTAGAAAAAACTCAGGGTTTCTATTCGACAAGCGCTTACATTTCCTCTAAAATTAACTCATTAAATAAGTTATTGGAGGATTATCATGACTGCAACTGAAAAAATGCTTAGTGGCAAAATCTATGATACTGGCGATCCCAAACTAGCTGGGGAACGAGTGGCTGCCCATCGACTCTGCCAACGATATAACAGTTTAGACGAAGAAAAAGTTGATCAGCGCAACGCCATTTTAGATGAGCTGTTACCCAACCACCAAGAAGGCACCTTTATTCAGGGGCCTATGTTCTTTGATTATGGGAAATATACTGAGACTGGCAAAAACTTTTACGCCAATTTTAATTTTACCGTTCTAGATTCTGGCCCCATCAAAATTGGTGATGATGTTCTAATTGGCCCTAACGTGACGTTGGTGACTCCCGTTCACCCTTTGCGTTTCCAAGAACGGAATATAAAAACCAAGCCGGATGGCAGTCAATATGACGATGAATACGCCAAGCCAATAACGATCGGCAGCAACTGCTGGTTAGCCAGCAACGTGACAGTCATTGGTGGCGTTACAATTGGTGAGGGTTGTGTCATCGGTGCCGGCAGCGTGGTTACCCGGGATATTCCAGCGAATTCATTTGCAGTCGGCAATCCCTGCAAGGTGATTCGAGAAATTACTGAAAAAGATGATATTCACTTAAAAAAAGACCGATTTTAAAATAAAGTGCCAAGCAAAATTGAGGAAATTCCTTAATCTTGCTTGGCACTTATTTGATTTTATCCCAGGTTCAATATACGACATATTTTTCTATATGTCGTGTGTATCAATTACTTAACTAAATTAGCGATACAATTCCGGTCGCCGGTCTTCAAATACCGGCATGAAACCGCGGGCATCATCAGTTTCGTTAGTATCGATCGTTACCGTTTTGAGTTGTGGCTGATCGTTTAACGTTACGATTTCATCGCCCATCGGATTATAAATGCCGGAATGGCCACCAAATGGATTATCCGGATCACTGCCAACCCGATTAACGGCAACCACAAAGCTCTGATTCTCGATAGCCCGAGCCGCCAGTAGTCGCCGCCATTGATTCATTCGAGCAGTCGGCCATTCAGCAGGCACAAAAATAATCCGGCTGTCATCTAAGCTGAGGGTTCGCAACCATTCCGGAAACCGAATGTCGTAGCAGATCACACTCGTCGCATTGATCCCCTTCACCTGAAAATGATTCTCTTCGTGACCAGCTGCCAAATATTTATCCTCATTCATCAGGCCAAATAAATGAACTTTATCATACGAGGTGAGTAAATCACCATCCGGGCCAAAAATATAGGTCGTATTATAAAAAGCCCCATTCTTGGCCGTCGATACTGAACCGCCATAAATGGTAATCTGATACTTTTTTGCTAACTGGGCTAATAGCGCCTGAGTACGATCGCCGTTCTGGTCGGCAACCTCGTTAAGGCGGGTCAAATCGTAGCCGGTATTCCACATCTCTGGAAACACCACAATATCGGCGTCTTCCTGAGCAGCCTGTTTAACTGCTGGTTCAATCTGGGCAAAATTTTTATCTGGATCACCGAAGTAAACGTCTAGTTGGGCGAGTGAAATGGTTACTTTCATTAGATGCCTCCAATATTCTCCTAATTTCTTAACACTAAAATGCTGATGAGTTGAAATTCAATGAGACTTGCTCAATCCGAGCACCGGATGAGGTTGTCGAATTTCGTGCCCCTTACTTGGACCGAAATTTGAAAATGCAATTTCTTTCTGCTTTAGGGATTTCAATCATGACATTCTCCTCCCTCTGGCAGATAATCTTCGTACTGTCTCAAATCCATTCCCGCAGATGAAAAGTAGTCTTCAACTTGGGGAATCAGAATAATCTGCCCATTATCCTGTTTGATTGAATAATAGGCTTGACCAACCTTAACATCAAGATACTTCGGTAACGTGATTGTGGTTTGAGTTTCCTTGCCTGCGAACCTTTACAAGTCCATTTTCAGTTGGTATCTTCATAGATATTTTCCTATGTTAACGAGTATTTGCCAGTACATACCAATTGCATTATATCGTGATTAAATTCAAAGTTTAAGTATTCGGTTCTGACTTTTTATATTATAGCCGTGATCGCAGCTACCAACCCAAATATGACCCCGGGCACATCGGCAACAATCAAAATCCAATCTCGTTTAGGTTTAACCCAACCATAAGCAACCCACAATGCTGCATTGATGGCTGCGCAAAACGGCTGGATAAATGACGTTGGATTACCGTTCAAATTTTGCACGATTTCTCCTATGTATGAGATGTACATGATCATATTGGCAATCGTCGCAATATCACCCACGATCCTGTCCTCACTTAAAATATGTTTATTGGTGTGTACTGAATGGCCGCCTGGGTGGCTCAACTGATTTTGCACTAAATTCCCTCCATTGATTTTCAATAACTGTTTCCTATACGTTCCGTGATACCACTTCTATATGAGGAAAGCTAGTCGATTTGGAGATTGTACCTCACGATTTGGCGAATCAATTCGGCGGGTAATGGCTTGTTGACGGGAAGTTGGATGGCTCCTTTGCTCGTTTGATATTTCGTTAACTGAGTGGCAAATTCGACAATCGCTTTAGAACCCGGATAAATGCCCAAGTGACGTTTAAAATTGGCAAAGTGGATAATATTTCTGTGAAAGTAAAAGGTTGGCATCCCATATGATATTTTTTCAGTGGTACTTTTTGGCATTTCTGCGGCAATGATTTGATACAGTTCGTTGAGTTGAGATTGCCGATCTACCGGCTGTTTGGTGATGTAGGCTTTGATAACTTTTTTCATTTTTGGCACCCTCTCTGATTATCATTGAAAATTATTTAATTAAAATCTGTTGACAATCTAATTATAAAGCTCTAATATACAAAGCAACAATTAATTCGTCCATAAAACCGATGAAGTGGAGATCAAGATTATTGTGCACGCACAGAGAGCTGCCGTTGATGGGAGTGCAGCCGAACGCAGATAATTAAATGGACCACTGAGGGTTTTCCCGAAAGTTCTCGAGTACGGAAAAACGTGTTGGCATACGTCAGTTGTCGGAGGGATGTTAGTCTCTCGCTAAGCGTAATTAATTGGGGAACTTAATAGATGATTTTTATCTACCCTGATTAATTGAACTAAGGTGGCACCGCGGAATAATCCGTCCTTAACTTGTATAAAGTTATGGACGGATTTTTTTGTGGCCAGAGTGTGACGAGAACCGCATCTGGTTCGTTGAAACACATTTTAGCTAGATAACATTCAACCAATCAATTTTCCTGGAGGCCTTTCAAATGAATACCAAAGAAATTAAACGATGGCGATTCACATACTGAATTTCAATCAATATAAAATTAGACACTTATACTAGGACAGCTCCTCCAAGCAGCAATCTGCATATAAGCACCTTCTGCAAAAATCCCCAAACCAGGATTTCTGCAGAAGCAGACTTATATTCCGATTATTCCCGCTTGGATCCGCTCACTATTTTTAGGACAGCTCCTCCAAGCAGGGATCTACATGTAAGCACCTCAAACAAAAATTTTCAAAACCGAAATTTCCGTTCGAGGAGACTTACACTCCGATCCCTAACCGCTTGGATCCGCTCACTATACTAGGACAGCTTCGTAAAGCAGAAGTCTGCGTGTAAGCACCACCGAGAAAAATTCCAGAACCAGGAATTTCCCTCGGCGGAGACTTACACTCCGACTTCTAACCGCTTTACTCCGCTCACTAAAAATTGGAGGCACATATCATGATCAAACAAGCCATTGAAAAAGTTGTTAACCACGAAGATTTAACCTTTGCTGAAAGCCAAACCGTACTTGATGAAATTATAAACGGCGAGACTTCCGAAATTGAAACTGCCAGTCTTTTGACTGCTTTAACCGCTAAAAATCCAACTATCGACGAAATCGCCGGAGCTGCTTCATCGATGCGAAATCATGCACTGAAGTTCCCTGCCACTAAAGATGTCTTAGAAATTGTTGGAACCGGTGGTGATCACGCCAACACCTTCAACATTTCAACCACCAGCGCTATCGTCGTTGCCGCAACTGGTACCAAGGTTGCCAAACATGGTAACCGGGCCGCTTCATCTAAGAGTGGTGCCGCTGATGTCTTTGAAGCCCTTGGCCTCGACATCAACGAAGATCCCGCTATCAGCTTTGACAGCTTGAAAGCAAACAACCTCTGCTTCTTATTTGCTCAGGAATACCACAAGTCCATGAAGTATGTTGCCCCAGTTCGCAAGCAATTAGGCATCCGCACCATCTTCAACATCTTAGGGCCACTGGCTAATCCAGCCCACCCCACTCGCCAACTTCTCGGCGTTTATGATGAAGACCTGCTTGAACCGTTAGCAAACGTCCTCAAGAAGTTAGGCGTTAAAAATGCCATGGTGATCCACGGCCGTGATGGCTTGGATGAAATGACGGTCGCAGACGAAACCGCCGTCGTTGAATTAAAAGATGGCAAATTAACCAAGTACGTCTTAACCCCAGAACAATTTGGCTTCAAGCGAGCTAACCGCCAAGACCTGGTTGGTGGCACACCTGATGATAACGGTCAAATTACCCGCGATATTCTGGCTGGCAAGAAGGGGCCAAAGCGTGACATCGTCTTACTAAATGCCGGTTCTGCCCTACACCTCGCTCACCCAGAACTTTCAATTCAAGAAGGAATTGACTTAGCTGCCAAGACAATCGACACCGGCAAAGCTCAAGCAGAATTAAACAGCTTGATTGCCTTTTCAAACAAGCGCAAGGACGTGGTGGCATGATCCTCGACGATTTAGTCACCGCAACCAAGTCGAGGCTTGCTGAACATGAAGCGGAACTTCCACTGAATCAGTTAAAGCAGCGGGTTGCCCAACTTCCAGCCAGCAGCAAGCCCAATTTTCTGAGTATCCTGAAACAGCCCGGTTTGCACGTCATCTCCGAAGTTAAAAAATCCTCCCCTTCTAAGGGAACGATTGTCACTGACTTTCCATACTTGCAAATTGCCAAGGCTTACGATGCTGCTGGGGCGGATGCAATTTCAGTGTTAACCGAACCTGATTATTTCAATGGGCGGCTCAATTACCTGAAAGAAATCAGCCAAGCAGTCTCAGCACCGACTTTACGCAAGGATTTCACCATTGATCCTTACATGATTTACGAAGCCAAGGCTAATGGGGCCTCAATCATCTTACTAATCGTTGCCATCGTGGACGACCAGCAGCTCAAAGAATACCGTGAATTAGCCGAAAGCCTCGGCATGCAGGCAATTGTTGAAGCGTACACCGATGATGAAGTGACCCGCGCATTGAAGTCTGGCGCCAAGATCGTCGGGATCAATAATCGGAATCTCAAAGATTTCCACGTTGATTTTAATAACAGTCTCAAGCTCAGGGCAATGGTCCCAGGATCCATCCCAGTCATTGCCGAGAGTGGGATCAAGACTCAGGCGGACGTTGCTCAATTAGCTGCTGCCGGCTTCAACGGCATCCTCATGGGGGAAACCTTAATGAGATCCGCCAATAAACAAGCATTAATCAAGTCGTTCAAGGAGGCTTAATAATGGTCAAAGTTAAAATTTGTGGCTTAATGCGCCTTCAAGATATTCAAGCAGTGAACGCTGCTGAAGCTGATTTTGCCGGCTTTGTGTTCGCCCCAAGTCGGCACCAGGTTTCGTTGACAACGGCACTGGCGTTGCGTCGGCATCTGAATCACAACATCCCAACCGTTGGTGTCTTTGTCAACGAGTCAACCGACGACATCTTGGCCAGTTACCATGCGGGGGCCATCGATATTGCCCAACTTCACGGGAAAAGTACTCCTGGAGAAATTGCCAAGCTCCAAGCTGCCGGCCTCAAAGTCATTCAAGTTTTTGAACGGCAAGCCATTGATTTAACGTCCCAAGCAGACTACTTGATGGTTGACAGCGGCAAAGGCAGTGGGCAAGTGCTCAACTGGCAGGTAATCCCTGAAATTGACCGGCCCCTCATTTTAGCTGGCGGCCTAACCCCTACCAATGTCAATCACGCCATTAGCATCGTCCACCCAGATATTGTCGATGTTTCCAGCGGCGTTGAAACCAATCAATTAAAAGATCCAACTAAAATAACTGAATTTATAAAAAATGCGAAAGAGGAAGTTGTGCTATGACAAAATTAAAAGAAGAAACAAAAGATAACCGCGCTGGCATTTATGCCGGTACATATGGCGGTCAATACATTCCAGAAACATTGATGACCGAATTAGAAAAGGTCGATAAAGCCTTCCATACATTGAAAGATGATCCAGATTTTAAGGCAGAATTGCATGACTTGCTCGTCAACTATGCCAACCGCCCATCATTGCTCTACTACGCTAAAAACATGACCGAAGACCTCGGTGGCGCCAAGATCTATCTCAAGCGCGAAGATCTAAATCACACTGGTGCTCACAAAATTAACAACGTGATTGGCCAAGCCTTGTTAGCAAAGCACCTCGGCAAGAAACGTTTGATCGCCGAAACCGGTGCCGGCCAACATGGCGTTGCCACTGCCACAATTGCCGCATTGTTTGGCATGGAATGTGAAATTTTCATGGGCAAGGAAGATACTGATCGTCAAAAATTAAACGTTTATCGCATGGAACTCTTAGGGGCGAAAGTTCATCCCGTAACCACCGGTTCAATGGTGCTAAAAGATGCCATTAACGCGGCCTTGCAAGAATGGGCAACCCGTTGCGAGGACACTTTCTACGTCATGGGTTCAGCTGTGGGTCCTTACCCATTCCCAGAAATGGTCAAACATTTCCAAAGCGTCATCAGTAAAGAATCAAAGGTTCAATTGAAGGCCAAAGAAAACACCCTGCCTGACATGGTTGTTGCCTGTGTTGGTGGCGGTAGTAACGCCATCGGTAGCTTTGCCGACTACATCGACGACCCCAGCGTTAAATTAGTTGGGGTGGAAGCCGCTGGTAAAGGCGTTAACACCGATAAAACCGCCGCAACTATTGAACGCGGGTCAGTTGGGATCTTCCATGGCATGAAATCATTATTCCTTCAAAATGACGATGGCCAGATCAACCCAGTTTACTCAATTTCAGCAGGATTGGATTATCCGGGAGTTGGTCCTGAACACGCTGCCCTCGCCAAAGAAGGCCGGGCTCAATACGTTGGCATCACTGACGACGAATCCGTTCAAGCCTTTGAATACATCGCCAAAGAAGAAGGCATTGTTGCCGCTATTGAAAGCTGCCACGCCATTGCTTACGTTGAAAAGGTTGCCCCAACCATGACTAAGGACCAAATCATCGTCTGCACCCTCTCTGGACGGGGTGACAAAGACGTTGCCAGCATCGCCAAATATAAAGGAGTCGATATTGATGAGTAATCTCGCTAACATTTTTAAAAACCATAAAGCTTTTATTCCATTTGTCGTCGCTGACGATCCCGATTTTGACACGACGGTTGCCAACATCGTTGCATTAGCTGAGGGTGGCGCTGACATCGTTGAAGTCGGCATCCCCTTTTCCGACCCAATCGCCGACGGCCCCGTCATCCAATCGGCAGATCTACGCGCGTTTGCGGCAGGGGTTCGAACCAAGACCGTCTTTGAAATTGTAGAAGCGGCTAGGAAACAAACCGACGTGCCAATTGTCTTCTTAACTTATTTAAATATCGTCTTCAAATATGGTTACGAAGCTTTCTGCAAAAAGTGTCAGGAATTAGCCATCTCTGGCCTCGTTATTCCCGACATGCCCTATGAAAGTAAAGCCGAGATCATGCCGGCTGCCAACAAATACGGTATCGATATTATTCCATTAATTACGCCAACGTCTGGTCACCGAATCGAAAAAATTGCCAAGGACGCCAGCGGCTTCATCTACGTCGTCTCATCACTCGGAATCACGGGTGAACGAAACGAATTCTTCAACGGCTTGAAGGATCTGGTTGCCGAAATCAAGCAATATACCGACGTGCCAACCGCAATTGGCTTTGGTGTCCATACACCTGAACAAGCCAAAGAAATGGCCACCATTGCCGATGGCGTGATCATCGGTAGTGCAATTGTTGATATCGTTGACAAACAAAAGCAAAATGCCCCTGAAGCGGTTGAGAAATTTACGAAATCGATTCGGAGCGCAATTAATGAAAGTAATACCCGAAAAGCAACTGTTTGATGAATCAAAAGACTGGGATAATGGGCATTTTGATCCCAGAATTTAACGAAACGGACCAATTATTCCTGATTTTGGAATAGTTGGTCCGTTTCATTAAATTCTGGGATCAGCCGTTTGGCACAGCTTTAATCAAAGTATCAGCGGCGATCCAAGTTGATGATTACCGATTGGAAGTTAATCTACATCCCAGCCCCTAAGTCTAAGAATAGTTGCCCTAAGTAAGATCGCTACCCCACAGAGAATTTAACGCTGGCGGATTTGTACCAACCCCTATCAGTCCGTTTTAATGTTTCTTGGCAATCAGTTCCCGCTGGGCTCGGGCAATTCGTAATAACAACTTTGCTTCGGCGGGATTATCAGCCTGATTCGCAAACTTTTGCAGCAAGCCATCATTGACATGGGCATCGGTAATTTTCCCAGATTCATCCTGAATGGTTTTAGCTTTTTTTCCAATCTTACCAGCCAGTTTGGGAGCAAAGTCGGCAAAATACGTGGCGGAATATCTTAATGTTTTCGCTTTTTTACGAATTTGGTGAACCCGGAGATAATCGTTAAAGTCCACTCGCTGATAATTACGAACGACTTTGTCACCGCGTCGCTTCAGTTCACGAAATACATATTGATTCCAATTAGTTGTTCGATCGAATGCCAAGGACGCCAAGTGTCGTTTCACATTGTCCAAATCCGCAACCAATTGATGTTGAACATTGTCGGTCAGGACTCGCTGCATTTCCGCATCACGCTTGGCATGAAAATCCTGAAACAAGTTTTGATAATCACTCCCACTATCTGGATAGGCATAAGCAAAGTCACCAGCCTGGACAATCAACACATCTAATTCCCGCAGTGGGCCAAAGATCATTGCAGCAGCACTTAATGTCTGATCAATGTCTTCAAACGTCGTCTGCGGAATTTCTCGCTTCAAAAATTTAAATAATCCCCGTAAAGTCCGAATTGCCACCCGTAAATCATGCACCCGATCCGCGGAATATGGATTGTTTCGAAACCGCTTTAATTCCGTTTGAATTAAATTAAATTGTTGGGATAAAATAGGCTGAACTGATTTCATTATTTGAGGTGTACCCCAAAAGTTAAAGTAAATATTTGCTTGTCTTTCCTAGGCGGCACGGAGTCGATAGCTTATCGGCG
>NZ_JAUCAP010000038.1:0-26300 GCF_030361045.1 Lentilactobacillus sp. TOM.63 | reverse complement strand
ATTAACCACCAGTCTGCAAATGGTCGTTTTAGCGTTTTTAGCACTATTACTTAAGAGATTTTAGACAGCTTCTTAGCTACTGGTGTTTTATCGGGTATGATCACTATCCCAATTGGTTGTTTCGTGGGTGGTTTGATCATGGGGATGCCAATTGTTGCCGTTCTTAAAAACTTGGTACCAATCATTTTATTTGCTGTTTTGATTGCACTTGGTTTGTGGTTCAAACCGGAAGCGATGATAAAAGGGTTCTCGGTCTTTGGACAGGCAATTGTTGTGATTGGAACATTTGGGTTAGCACTTGGTGCGGTTCAATCAATGGTTGGTGTGAAGCTCATCCCAGGGGTTGGTTCCGTTCGAGGTGGTATTCAAGTTGTTGGTAGTATTGCATTGACTTTAGCTGGTGCATTTACGCTGGTGTATGTCATTACCAAGTTGTTTAATAAGCCATTGATCAAGATGGGGAAGGCAATGGGAATGAATGAGACCGCAGCTGCCGGTTTAGTTGCAACTCTTGCAAACAATATTCCAATGTTCGAAATGATGAAAGATATGGACGATCGAGGGAAAATTATTAACGTTGCATTTGCTGTTTCTGCAGCTTTCGTCTTTGGGGATCATCTTGGATTCACTGCCGGGGTTGCCAAAGATATGATTTTCCCAATGATCGTGTCGAAACTAGTTGCCGGAATTACAGCCATTGGTGTTGCAATGTTTATGGCTAATCGGGTTCTCGGTAAACAAGATAAAGAAAAGAGTGTGACAGCCGATGAACATTGATCGAAAACAAATTGAAGCCCTGGTTCAGCAAATTGTTTTGGAAAAATTGAGTTCAAAAAAGAAAGTTACTGCTGATGGCCTGATTACAATAGATTTGCCAGAATGGAATGTCGATGAAAGCGATCGAATGGATACTGGTAATCCTAATGATCAAGTTTACACGAAAGATTTCTTTGATCTAAAAGAAAGCCCAAGGTTAGGGGCTGGGCTTATGATGATGAAAGAAAGTACCTTTGATTGGACGCTTAATTACGATGAAGTTGATTATGTCATTTCAGGAGAATTGAGCGTGATTGGTAGAAATGGAACGGCAACTGCCGGCGCTGGGCAAATGATTCTTATTCCCAAAGGTAGCCAGATTAAATTTTCTGCACCAAAAGAATCAAGATTTATCTATATCACATATCCTGCAGACTGGGAAAACCAAAAGTAATTGAGTTTACAGGTTAGTGCTAAGAAAGCTCTAATTTAGAGAGTACGCTGAAGCTTCAGGTGAGGGAATACATTGGAAAATACTGATATACGGGATCAAAGTCATAAGCCTGAACGGATGATTCAAGAATATGTTCCAGGTAAGCAGATTACATTGGCTCATATCATTGCAAATCCCGATAAAGATATTTTTGAAAAATTAGGCTTAAGTGAACAGCATACGGCATTGGGTATCTTGACAATTACTCCTAGTGAAGCTTCGATTATAGCAAGTGATATTGCGACCAAGGCCGGAAGCGTAAAGCTTGGATTTATCGATCGCTTTAGTGGCTCTGTAGTGGTATATGGTGAAGTATCTGAAGTTGATGCCGCACTTCATCAAGTTGTGTCGAAATTACGGAGCATCCTTGATTTTTCGGTTTCTGGAATAACCCGAACTTGAGATACCTTTGGATATAGGTATTAACGCATAATCCCAAATTGGCAGTATGTAAAGAAGGTAGGTGAGTAAGATGTATATGGGGAAAGTAATTGGCAGTATTGTTTCAACTCAAAAGAATGAATCATTGGTTGGCCGTAAACTGATGATCGTCCAGGAAGTAGATTACACAGGCTCTCCACGACAACGTCAAGAGGTTGCTGCAGATACTGTCGGTGCAGGTATCGGGGAATATGTGCTATACGTTCGTGGTGCAGGTGCACGAAATAGTCAAGATAATTTGGATCCTCATGAAGATGTTATGGATGCTGCGATTGTTGGGATTATTGACAGTTTTGATATGTAATGATTTTTTAAGGAGACATCGATCGTATGAAGAAACCAATTTTCATTGGGGCAGTTGGTTGCGGTAAGACAACCCTTTGCCAACGATTATTAGGGAGCGCCCTCTCTTATAAAAAGACGCAAGCCATTGAATTTTACCGTGGCAATCAAGTTATTGACACCCCTGGGGAATTCTTGGAGCATAGGGAGAGATACAGCGCGTTGACAATAACGGCGGTAGATGCTGATGTCGTTGTATTGTTGCAAAGTGCAGCGGATCATCGACAGACTTTCTCACCAAATTTTGGAAGTATGTTTCCTAAACCTAAAATTGGGATTGTGACTAAATTAGATGCTGCTACCAGTCAGCATGATATCGATTGGGCGTCAAATCAACTTATTTCTGCAGGTGCTGAAAAAGTATTTTATGTTTCAGCAAAGTGTAATGATGGGGTTGAATTGGTAAGCCGATTTTTGAAGATTGCACAATAGGTCATTATTCTTTTGAGGGGGTAATCAAGATCAACGAGAGACTCATAAATCTATCTCAAGCTATCAATGTGAGAGATCTTGGTGGCTATATTACCTCTAATGGTAAGCATACCAAGTGGAATAAATTAATTCGTGCGGGAGAGATGGCTGATCTTTCTTCAGATGACAAAAACATCTTACTCAATTATGGTGTTAATTGTGTAATCGATTTGAGATCAGACGCTGAAATTTTGAAATCTCCAGACGCTTTGCCATCTGAAATTGAATATGTTCAAATACCGTTATTTAATGATGATGAGACTGAAAGCTCGGAAGTAATCAATCAGATGAATCGTCTTTATTCACGTGATCCTCATAGTGGGCATATTCGGATGATGGAGGTTTATCGAAAGCTTGCGATTGGCAAGCAACCGCAAGGGGCTTATCAAAAGTTCTTTCAATTATTACTGAATAGTGGGGAAAGACAAAATATCCTCTTTCATTGTTCAGCTGGAAAGGATAGGACGGGGATTATTGCTGCATTAATTCTTGGTGCCCTCGGAGTTGATGAGTGGATCACTAAACAGGATTATCTTTTAACAAATAAGCTGATTTTTTCGAGAGTTCAAAGGAGAATTGAATATGCAATTGCAGCAAATATGAATGCTCAGTTCATTACATCATTGTTTTCCTTGTCAACGGTATCGTTGGATTATTTTGATGCTGCTTTTGCAATTATCAATTATACCTTTGGTGGCGTCCAGCAATATTTGAAGGATTGGGTGGGCCTAACAGCCGACGATATAACAAAGTTACAGCAAATATATCTGGAGTTTTGATTGGAGATGTGCTTATCTTGAAGAAAGTTGGTCTGTTGGTTGGTAGCCTGCGACAGGGATCATATTCAAAGCAGTTGGCAAAAAACATTGCGTTGTTATTTCCTGTAGAAGTTATTCCAAAGGTAATCGGTATTAATGATCTTCCGTTGTTCAACGAGGATTTAGAGAGTAAAGAAGTTAATTCATGGAACCGATTTAGGGAGCAGGTCAACGATGTCGATGGATTAGTGTTTGTAACCCCTGAATATAATAGATCTGTTCCGGGATGCTTGAAGAATGCCTTGGATATTGGATCCAGGTCAGAAAAGAAGATTTTTGCTGGGAAACCGGCGATTGTGGTTTCCTGCTCTGTTGGTAAAATGGGAGGGTTTGGTGCGAGTCAGCATCTCAAACAAATTGTCCTATCACTCGGAATGGAACTTGTTCAACCTGCCGAAATCTATCTTGGATCTGTTCAAACTCTATTTAATGACAGCGGTTTCCTAAATAACGATTTTGTAAATAATTTGCTAAATAATGCTGTTACAGGACTTTTGAAATTGATAAATCCAGATTCAGTGTTTGGATCATGTGAAATTTCGATTCAAGATGAACAATTGAACAAGATTCAAAAGTTTGATTTTCAAAATGATCGACTGGTTGCCCTGAATAAGGATGAAGAAACCATCTGTGAAGCTCGCTATCAGATTACCGGTTGCGTTCTAACTATAAACAGAATTAGTACCTATCCCAGTTTTGTTGGAAAAGGCAATGCGTCTAAAGTTCTTTTGAAACTAGTAATGCTGGCAACGTTATTTGACCTTGTAATTGAGCCAAATTGCTCATTTGTTCAAAGCTTCTTCGCAGATTATGCAGAACTAAAAGCGTTGACTATTTAGGTTGATTTTTCAGTAATCGATTTTGATGAAATATAATATTTTAAACTTTAAGGTTGATATTCAAGTATCAATCTTTTTTGTTTTGAATACGTTATTATTAATTGATGTCCTGGCAACCAAATGATTGAAACCTTTGGTTAGAACGAATCTTCAAAATTCCTAATCCAAAGTTAATATAAAAAAGCCAGCTAAATTGCGATATCGTCTCACAATTCTGCCGGCCTTTTAAAATTATTTAATTGAAATTAATTATTACTGTGTGCTTCCATATTCTTAGCATCTGATTTTGCCATTCGAGATCGCAAGGTTTCTTCGATATCTTCGAGAGAACGGTTTCTGGTTTCGAAGACTTTCTTTTGAACGAACCAGATTGAAGCGAAGCAGAGAACGGCGTACCCAATAAACAGGCTTCCGGTACCAAAGAAGTCAAGCAATGGTGGGAAAGTTAATGAAACAATCATATTGGCACTCCAGTTGATCACGCTTGAGAAGGAGTTACCCAGCCCACGAATGTTTAGTGGGAAGACTTCACCGATCATGACCCACATTACAGGCCCCCAAGTTGCGGAGAAGAACGCAATGTAGATGGTAAGGGCAATAACACAGATCACGCCGGCGGTCAGACTTTGACCGGAGAACTTCATGGCAAAACTCATAACCAATAGAGAGACGCCCATTCCCATGGCACCGATGTTTAACATCTTTCGGCGATCGATTTTATCCATAATTGCCACGGCGATAGCGGTTACAATTACGTTAAAAATTCCAATCCCGATATGGGCAATCAAAGCGGCGGATACACCAAAGCCAACGTCGGTAAAAATAGTTGGGGCATAGTAAAGCACGGTGTTACAGCCCATGACTTGTTGGAAGATGGCTAAACCAACCCCAATCACGAGGGAAGGACGAACTAATTTACCAAATAATTCTTTCCAGCCGCCACTCTTGATGGCTGCCTGTTCCTTAATGTCAGAAAGTTCGCTATCCACGACACCAGGGTTCTTTTTATTCATGATCTTAAGAATCTGTTTTGCTTCTTCGGGCTTGTTTGCCTTAACCAGAAAACGGGGGCTTTCCGGCAAGATCAAGGCGCCAAAGAATAGCAACGCTGCTGGAACGGCGGCAAATCCTAACATCCAACGCCAGCCTGTGTAGAAACCGGATAGCCCGTAGTTAGTAACGTAAGCCAGGAAGATTCCAGTCATAACCATCAACTGAAACAAACTAGACATTGAGCCTCGTTTATCGGCAGGTGATAGTTCTGCCAGATAGGTTGGAATCAAGGCAGAGGCGGCCCCAACGGCCATCCCCAAGATAATTCGCGATAGAATCAGTGTCCAGAATTCTGGTGAAAAAGCGGAGCCAATTGCCCCAACAAAGAAGATAATAGCTGATAACAAAACGAGCTTTCGACGACCAAACCGATCAGACATTGGTCCAATCACGGCAGCTCCCAGGATCGCGCCAAGTAACACGGCACTAACGACCCAGCCCTGCTGCCATGAATCTAGATGGAGTTGCCTTTCAATAAAGAGGATCGCCCCGGAAATAACTCCGGTATCGTATCCAAATAGTAGTCCACCTAAAGCGCCAAAGAAGTAGACAAATCCGGCTGATACTTTATGAATCTTAACTTGTGGCTTTGAAGAATTTTCCATATTTTGCACCTCTTAAAAAGATAAGTGAGCTAAGTAAAGCGGTTAGAAGTCGGAGTGTAAGTCTCCACCGAGGGAAATTCCCGGTTCTGGAATTTTTCTCGGTGGTGCTTACATGCAGACTTCTGCTTTGCGGAGCTGTCCTAAGAATAGTGAGCAGAGCAAAGCGGTTAGAAGTCGGAGCGTAAGTCTCCTCAAACGGAAATTCCGGGTTTGGGAATTTTTGGTTGAGGTGCTTACGTGCAGACTTCTGCTTTGCGGAGCTGTCCTAGAAATAAGTGAGCTAAGTAAAGCGGTTAGAAACTGGAGCCTAAGTCTCCTTCTGTAGAAATCCCCGTCTCTGGGATTTTTGCAGAAGGTGCTTAGGTGGAAGTTTCTGCTTTACGGAGCTGTCCTAAAAATAGTGAGCTGAACAAAGCGGTTAGGTTTTGAGCAGCTGTCCTAATTCACTGCCACCGAGAGGCCATTCTTGTAACCAACAATTGGTTGATTATTAACGTTCGAAAGGTCTCTTGGCTTTAAACTATTGACACTGGGAAACAAACAATGTAAGTTGATTGAGATAGTTGGTTTGTTGAATGAACTTTCCAACGAAAGAAATACTAGCACATTTATTTTTGAAAAGCAACCGCTTACATTTTAGACTAATTTTCAGCGGGATAAATGACTTATACTTTTGATAACATCATTGTTGCCAAACTTGGTATATTGGTTGTAGAGTATAGAGTTAGTGAAGAGTGCAATTTTAGTAAACGTCAATGGGAAGGAATAAAGTCAATGGTAAATGCAACGGGGAGGGAGCTATTTCACAAGCAAAACCTGGATTTGGTTCTCCAACAAATTTTTAATAATAAAAATATTTCACGAATCGATATTTCGCGAACGTTGAATTTAAATAAGTCAACGGTTTCGGCCCTTTATAATGAGTTGGATGAAAAAGGCATCCTGAAAGAGGTCGGTTCGGGTGAATCTACCAGCGCCGGTGGCCGCAAGCCGGTGCTGGTTAAAATTAATGAGCGCTATGGCTACACGATGAACTTTGACCTAGGGTTTCGTCACCTTCACGTGATGGGCAATTATGTTAATGGTGAAGTTTTTTACTACCAGCGAATTGAGGTTGGTGGCCGCAATATTCATCAAATTGTGGACATAATCGACCAGCAACTGGCGGCCTCGTTTCAAAATGATCAAACTAAGCACGGCCTGCTTGGAATTGGGTTCTCAATTCACGGGATTGTGCAGGATAATCAAATTTTGAATTCACCGTTCATTGATATGGATGGAGTGGATTTAGTTGACCGGTATTCAACCAAGTTTGATATTCCCGTTATTTTGGAAAATGAAGCGAACCTTTCAGGCATCTACGAGCGGGATTTCAACGATGGCCGCGATAAGGATAATATTGTGGCCATTAGTATTCATAAAGGAATCGGTGCCGGAATTGTCCTCAATAAGCAGTTGTATCGTGGCTTTAATGGTGAAGCGGGTGAAATTGGCCGCTCGTTGATGTTTACCGAAAATTTCACGGATAATAAGAATGATAAAGTGGAAGATTTTTGTTCTGAGGATGCCATTATTGATCAGGTGGAAGCTCAAACAAAGCGGCAACATCTTACCAGAGAAGATTTGGTTAAGATGAATCAGGCCGGTGATCAGATTGTTCAAAAAGAATTGGTTCACTTTACGTATGCCATTTCTCGGGTCATCTACAACGTGGCTATTAGCTTTGCCCCCGAGGAGCTGTATATCAATTCGCCACTCATTGAAGCGATCCCATCACTCTTTGATGATGTGGTTGCCAACACTCAGAAATTGGGGATGAAGATTCCAATTCGGTTAATCGTGCATTCAGGTTACGCGACCTTGTTGGGTTGCTGCTCGTTGGTGACCCATCGGGTGTTGAATATGGACGACTATGATTTGGCATTTGAATTGAAAGAGTAGTGAGCGACCATCGAGTCGGAACGACTCTCAAAACTTGTACGTTATAAGTAACAAGCCAAAATAGCCACCAACCGGGCACATGTCGCTTGGTTGGTGGCTATTTTGTTATATTTGGAGGAGAATCAGATAATCAATTTACTGTTCCGCATTTGCCGTAACCAAGCTGCGTTGATGCAGGTAGGTCACGCCACCGAAGACGACGGTCCAGATGATTGCGCCGATCGCACCGATGATATCTTGTGGGATGAAGAACAACGTGATAAAGATAATGCCAAAGAAGGCAATGGTGAGTGGGCTGGTGACTGAGTACCAAGGCATTTTGAAGCCATCTGGCAAGAAGTCGGTCGACTCACGATACTTTCTGTGAGCGATCATGGCAAGCGCATAAACGATGATGTACATGTCGTTAGATGAGCCGGCAACAATCGTGAAGACGGAAGCAGTGGCACTGGTTAAGCTCATGATCGGGGTGATCAATAAGAAGAGTGCTGAGACAATGATTGCGGCAGCGGGAACGCCGTTTTTGGAAATCTTGGCAATGTGTTGGTGCATCCAGCTGTCTTCCGGATTTTCTTGAGCAATTTGATACATGTGGCGTCCCGCTGAGAAGATGAAACTATTCAGCGATGATGAAGCTGACGTCAACACAACAAAGTTAATGATAGCAGCGGCTGCAGGGAAACCGGCTAATTTGAATACTTGAACAAATGGGCTGCTGGCTGCGTTGAGGTGGGTCCAAGGAATAATCCCCATGATGACAATTAAAGCGCCAAAGTAGAAGATCAAGATTTTCAGTAAGGTTTCATTAACGGCTTTCTTGATAATCTTGTGAGGGGTTTCGGCTTCACCGATGGTAATGCTGACAAATTCGATTCCTTGAAAGGCAAAGAAAACCATTGGAAAGGCGGAAATAAATCCTAAGCCACCATGAGGGAACATTGTGAAGTTATGAAAAATGTTTTGAATGGATGCATGACCAAGTGGGGTGACTGAATGACTGAACATCATGAACGTCCCAGTAGCGATCAAGGCAAGAATGGCAATAATCTTAATTAAAGCGAACCAAAATTCCGCCTCGCCAAACACTTTGGCGGCGATTAGGTTAACTGACGCTAGGGTTCCCAAGAAGGCTAATTGAATAATCCACGATGGGATGTTGGGGAACCAGAATTGAATGTAAGTAGAAATGGCTGTGATTTCAGCCATGGCACAAAATGAAAGCCCCAGCCAGTAAGTCCAGCCTGTGAAGTGACCAACTGTTGGCCCCAAATAGCGGGTAATAAAGGCAACAAATGTATGTTGTGAGGGATCGGAATAAAGCATTTCACCGATGGCTCGCATCATTAAGAAGAAAAAGATCCCTAACACTAAGTAAACTAATAAAATAGAGGGCCCAGTCTTGCTGATGGTGGTTCCGGATCCAAGAAACAACCCGGTACCAATTGTGCCACCAATCGCAATCATTTGAACGTTGCGATTGCTTAAGGACCGCATCGTGCCATCTGCATTTTCAGTAATCTGAGATTTTTCCATGAGCTAACTTCCTTCCAAAAATTTAAATAATAGCTTAAATTAGAGAATCTCTAATCAAATTGGCATTATCCTACCACAGATGACCATTGTGGTGGCATTTTCGGGAGAAAGTTTTAACATCATTTTGTAATTCTAAAATATTTTTAATGAAAATAAGGCAAATCTGGCGCTCTGCCTATGAAAATGAAAAAGTTTTTTCAGAGTGTGGAACCAAGCGATAGAAGTCGGAACATAAGTCACCGGTAACGGAAATCCCGGGTTTGGATTTTTGTTAGCGGTGCTTATGAGCAGACTTCTGCTTGGAGGAACACATTTTAGATCAGTGGAACCAAGCGATAGAAGTCGGAACATAAGTCACCGGTAACGGAAATCCCGAGTTTTGGGGCCCTGTTAGCGGTGCTTATGCTCCGATTTCTGCTACTTATCTTCTGGTAGTTTTAACGGTCGGGGACCAATGTTGGTCGTAAAGGCCACGTTCGTATGGGTATTTCCGAACTCCTTTAATGACGCGTTAAATTCATTCAGTTCAGTCATCGTCTTGTAAAAGACTTTAAGTTGAACGGCGGCGTCCCCAGTGATGTAGTTACACTCGACGACATTAGGAACTTTTGAAATAAAGTCAACAAACTTTGGCATTTGCTTGTAGCTGACATCCAGCCGGACGAATGCTTTGATGAGGTAACCTAATTTTTCGTAATTGACGTTAGCGGTGTAGCCATTAATAAATCCATGGTTTTCCAAGTTCTGTAGTCGAACGGAAGCCGATGGTGCAGAAATGAAACAGCGTTCCGCGATACTTTTAACCGAAGCGCGGCCGTCTTCTTGTATAATATTGAGAATTTTGCGATCTAATTTATCCATCTAATCGGGCTCCCTTTGTAAACCAAATGATTAAACTACATTATATCATCACCAAATTGGGTTTGCTGATCTAAGCATTTCAGCGAATTATGTCAAAAAATCAGTGAAAGGGCTTGCAAATAAATTCTAATGTTGTAGAATATAGTTTGTAAGTTGGTTGTGCAAACAAACTAATTAAAAATTGGAGGACTTCTAAATGAGTTATTGGAATGTCGATAAAATCAAGTACGTTGGTACCGGAGAAAAAAAGTCAGGATTAGGGTTCCAGTATTACAATCCAGATGAAGTTGTTGGTGGTAAGAAAATGCGTGACTGGTTACGCTTTGCCGTAGCATACTGGCACACATTTGATCAACGACTAGTCGATCCATTTGGCGACGGAACTGCGCTTCGCCCATATGACAAGTATACGGATCCAATGGACCAAGCATTGGCAAAAGTGGATGCTGCCTTTGAATTCTACGACAAATTAGGCGTTGACTTCCTTTGCTTCCATGATCGTGACTTAGCTCCTGAAGGTGACACCCTTCGTGAAACTAACAAGAACTTGGACAAAGTGGTTGATAAGATTGTTGAGAACCAAAAGACTTCCGGAATGAAAGTTCTTTGGAATACTTCAAACTTGTTCACGAACCCTCGATTTGTTGAAGGTGCCGGTACTTCTCCATACGCAGACATCTTTGCCTACTCAGCTGCTCAATTAAAGCACAGCCTTGAAATTGGTAAGCGAGTTGGATCTGAAAACTACGTATTCTGGGGCGGTCGTGAAGGTTACGAATCACTGTGGAACACTGACATGAAGCGTGAGCAAGAGCATGCTGCCAAATTATTCCACATGGCTAAGGATTATGCCAACGAAATTGGCTTCGACGCTCAGATGTTGCTCGAACCAAAGCCAAAGGAACCAACCACTCATCAATATGACTTTGATGCCGCAACTACCATTGCGTTCATGAAGGAATATGGCTTGGACAAAGACTTCAAGTTGAACTTGGAAGGCAACCACGCTAACTTGGCTGGCCACACTTACCAACACGAAATCCGTGTTGCCAGAGAAGCTGGTTTGCTTGGTTCCCTTGATGCAAACCAAGGTGACAAGTTAATTGGCTGGGATATTGATGAATACCCATCAAACCTTTACGAGACAACCGCTGCAATGACTGAAGTTGTTGAAAATGGCAGCATCGGCCCTCGCGGTGGCTTGAACTTTGACGCTAAGCCACGTCGTTCATCATTTGAACCAGAAGACCTCTTCTATGGCCACATTGTTGGAATGGATAGCTTTGCCGCTGGTTTGCGGGTAGCGGTTGCCATGAAGAGTGATGGCGTTCTTGATAACATTGTTAAGAACCGTTACAGCTCATTTGATTCCGGAATTGGTGCCGACATCGAAAGTGGCAAGGCAAGCATGGCTGACCTTGAAAACTACTCATTAGATAAGACTCAAAAAGAATTGCGTGACGCAACGCATTCCGATCATTTGGAAGAGATTAAAGATACGATTAATCATTATATTATTCAGACACTAAAGTAGAGAGTGAGCGGAGCAAAGCATTTAACAATCGGAGTGTAAGTCTCCTCTCTCGGAAATTCCTGGTTTGGGAATTTTTGAGAGAGGTGCTTACACGCAGATTGTTGCTTTGCGGAGCTGTCCTAAAACGCAAGTGCGGAACCAAGCGGTTAGAGATCGGAGCATAAGTCTCCATTACCAGAAATTCCTGGGCTTGGAATTTCTGGTAATGGTGCTTATGTGCAGATCTCTGCTTGGTGGAGCACGTTTCCACTGTATAACGGAAACCGGATGCAAACACACAGCTGTCCTAACCCATAAAGCATCGGACAAGCACTCAGCATTTGAGTCATTCTACTTTTCAGCAATATAATGGTTGAACACAACGTATAATGGGAATGGAATTAATTTTCCATTCCCATTTTTAGATGAAGGAGGAACACATATGACCGACTGCGTATTAGGAGTGGATCTCGGCACGAGTGCCGTTAAGGTCTCGGCTGTCACCCAATCCGGGGAGATTATCGCCCAAGAAGGGATGGATTTCCCACTTAATCAACCCAAGCCAGGCTATGCGGAACAAAACCCCAACGACTGGGTGAACGCAACGACTGTGGCGATTGTAAAATTGATTTTAAATGATTCACTGAAACCAGAACAAATTAAAGGGATCAGTTATTCCGGTCAAATGCATGGACTGGTCTTATTAGATGAAGATAATAAGGTCTTGCGGCCAGCCACGCTCTGGAATGACACCCGTTCAACTAAACAACGCGAAGAAATTATGGCTAAGATGGGTGACCGCTTTGTTCAAATTACCCATAATCAGCCACTTGAAGGCTTTACGCTGCCAAAACTCCTTTGGGTGAAGGAAAATCAACCAGAAATCTTTGCCAAAGCGAAGACCATGTTACTGCCCAAGGATTACCTGCGATTTAGAATGACCGGCAAGTTGGCGATCGATTATTCGGACGCAACTGGGACGGTCATGCTGGATGTGGACAAACAGGCCTGGAGCCAAGAAATCTTAGACGCCTTCGATATCCCAGCTAGTCTCTGCCCACCGTTGGTTCGTTCCATTGATAACACAGGTAATATTGACGAATGGTATTCAATGTATTCCGGCCTATTGACCGATACCGTCACGTTTGGTGGTGGCGCAGATAACGCCTGTGGAGCCGTAGGTGCTGGAATTGATAGCCCATCTAAGGTACTTTCAAGTATTGGTACTTCTGGGGTAATTTTGAAATATGAACCCCAAAAGGAAACCAACTATGATGGCGTCTTGCAGTATGAAGACCATGCAATTCCGGATGCCTACTACTCAATGGGTGTCACTTTGGCAGCCGGTTTTTCACTCAGCTGGTTCAAAAAGACATTTGCGGAAAAAGAAGACTTTACTGAAGTCGTAGACAGTGCCGCCAAATCAACAGTTGGTGCCAATGGATTATTGTTTGCCCCATACATTGTGGGTGAGCGGGCCCCTTATGCCGATGCTGATGTTCGAGGCAGTTTTATCGGGATTGACGGTATTCACAAACGCTATGACTTTGTTCGGGCCGTCTTGGAAGGGATCATCTTCTCATTCAGGGATATCTTGGACATCTATGAAAAAGAGGGCGCCAAGTTTGACACCGTGGTTTCCATCGGTGGTGGAGCCAAGAGCCCATTGTGGCAACAAATTCAAGCTAATATTTTCAATACCAAAGTGGTTTCCCTGCAAAATGAACAGGGACCAGGCTTGGGAGCCGCAATGCTGGCTGCCGTTGGTCTCGGCTGGTTTGAAAATATGCAGGAATGTACTAAAGTTTTTGTGAAGTTTAAGGATGTATTCCTGCCAGAAGAAGACGACGTTGCGAAGTATCAGAAATTGCATGACATTTATAAGCAGATTTATCCAAGTACCAAGCAGATTACCCATGAGTTAGTCGCTTATCGTCGGAAGAATGAAGAAAAGTAAGCCATTAGGTTGATAATAAAAAAGAACCGCTTCCTATTCAGGAAAACGGTTCTTTTTGCATCGTTATTGAAATTATCTGTAAACCATCCCACCATCAACCAGAATTGTTTGACCGGTAATGTAGTCTGAATCCGGGGATGCTAAGAATGAAACGAGGTTGGCAACATCTGATGGGACTTCATAACGGCCTAATGAAATATCAGCCGTGTATTGGGCAAATGCGTCGCCTGGTTTGAGGGATGGATCGTTCCTAACCATCTCGGCGTCAATCCGATCCCACATCTTAGTTTTAGCAACGCCGGGTGCATAAGCATTGACATTAATCTTGTATTTAGCGAGCTCTTTTGAGGCTGTTTGAGTAAATGAACGAACCACGTGCTTGGTAGCAGAATAAGTGCCTAACATTGGATAGGATTCGTGGCCGGCAATACTAGAGGCGCTGATAATTTTACCGCCACCACCTTGTTTGATGAACTGGTCGGCGGCTGCCTGGGTACCAAAGAGCATTCCGAAGGCGTTAATTGAGAACAGTCGTTGAAGTTCATTTTCGTCAATCTCAAGTAATGGCTTAACCGCTTCTACCCCAGCATTATTAACGAATACGTCCAAGCGGCCAAAGGTATCAACCGCATGTTTTACCAAGGCGAATTGGTCATCTCGTTTGGAGACGTCTCCAGAAAAACTGGTTACCTCAATTCCTTTATCCTTAAATTCTTTTTCAGTTTCAGCTAATAAATCCTTATTAATGTCGTGAAGTACAATTGCAAACCCATCTTTTGCCAGTCGTTCAGCGATGCCTTTCCCCAAACCACCTGCTGAACCAGTAATAACTGCAACTTTTTCTGCCATGATTAATTCCTCCCCAAAACAAGTGAGCGGATCCAAGCGGTTAGAGATCGGAGTGTAAGTCACCACAAGTAAAAAGCCAGAATCCACTGAATTCACATGGACAATCACACGTTGATCCCCGCCTGAAAAAAGCCGTCCTAATAGGTAACTAAAGCATTTGAATACAGTTACATAATACCTCGCTTGTGAATTGATTGCACACAATTACGTTTTAATTTTTGGTCGAGCTGATTAATTATTTTTTCTGTTAGCTGAGCAACTTTCTTAACCAGTTGGAAAGGATTTCAAAGTAAGTTCATCGCCGGCAACAAGTTGCTACCTACAATGATAATCGCTATAATGAACTGCATATGCAAAAATTCGATTTTAGTAAGGATCTTGAAATATGACAAAAAATAAACGGCCTCAATGGCAAAAAAACATGTGGGCCTTGTGGTTTGGCAACTTTGCAACTGGTGCCGGCGCGAGCATGTCGATGCCGTTTCTACCATTATTTATCAATGAAATGGGTAACTTTCCCAAATGGCAACTGACCCTTTACGCTGGGCTGGCTTTTTCCAGTGTGTTTCTTAGTCAGGCAATCGTGTCACCCTTGTGGGGCAGTTTGGCCGATCGAACAGGGAGAAAGCCGATGTTACTGCGGGCATCGATTGGAATGACGATCAGTGCCACGTTGACTGGGCTCTCAACGAATGTGTGGATGCTGATTGCCATTCGTCTTATCCAAGGAACGTTTTCTGGTTATATCAATAATGCGTATGCACTCGTTGCTAGTGAAGTCCCCCGTGAACAAAGTGGCCGGACGATGGGGGCATTAACGACTGGAAACGTTGGTGGTCAACTCATCGGGCCAATCATTGGCGGCTATCTCTCAGGCATCTTCGGTTATCGGCTACCCTTTTATATGTTTGGCTTCATGATGTTTTTAGCGTCACTTTCAACGTGGCTATTTGTGAAAGAAGATTTCAAGCCGACAAAGAAGTCTGCAAAAACTGGGATTAAAGATGCGTTTGTGGGTATTGAGCATAAACGCGTCGTAGTTGCCATGATTATTTCTTCTATGTTAATTATGGCGGCAACAACCTCGATTAATCCAATTATCAGTTTGTTTGTCAAAGAATTGATGCACAACCACGGTAACATTGCGTTTGCCAGTGGGATTATCGCCGCATTGCCTGGGATTGCCACGTTTTTTACAGCGCCGTCTCTAGGCCGACTCGGGGATCACGTTGGTCCTGAAAAAATTTTACTAGCTGGTTTAATTTTTTCAGCGGTCGTCTTTTTCCCTATGTTCTTTGTAACAACTGTGCTAATGTTGGGAATTTTACGCTTCTTGATTGGCATTGCTAACGCGGCATTGTTGCCAATTACTCAAACGGTCATGACCTTGGAAGCCCCGGCTAGATCAGTTAGTCGAATCTTCAGTTATAACCAGTCATTTCAGGCATTAGGCGCGGTTGTTGGCCCAATGTTGGCCTCAGTGGTTGCTGGTGTCTTGGATTACCGGTACGTGTTCTTGATGACGACAATCTTAGTCCTGATTAACTTGGGCGTTGTGATTTACGCCTATAAAAAGGATAAAGTAAAGGTTACTTCGATCGCTGACTAAGAATCGGTTTAGTTGCTAACTCACCCGGGGGTTACGCAATAGACCGATCCTTTTTTGTTGCGAATTCATTACAGCAATAAGACTTTATGATTAACTTCAGGCATAACTTTTCCACCCCAATCGGGATCGTGGTAACATTTAAATAGCGTCAAGTATTCTGGACGTGAAAATATGTGGGGAGTTGAACTTATGAATTTAGGATTAAAAAGATCATTATATTTTGGGTTGACAGCTGTTTCAATGTTAGCTGCGTCAGGTTTGGCCACAACGAATGCAAGTGCCAAATCATATGCAAAAGTGACATCAAACGAAACAATGACAAGTGCGCCGGCAACTCGCAACGTTACGACTAATGGATCAAATGCTTTGTATACCAAAGCTGGTACGTTGCGTGGAGCCCGCTTGATTGCTTCCAAGTACACATTGCAGAGCTATGGAAATTCCAAGAGCTCAACTAAATACTTCCGGGCATATCGAGTGGCAACCACTAATAAGGGATCTGTCTACTATAAGGTGGTTTCATTCAACGGAAATTATCGTGGATGGATCTACGGTGGTAAGGCCACTGGTAGTTTTGGTGGTGGTCTCGCAACTGCTAATACCATGACGAATGCGAACATGCCAACAGTTACAACTGGTTACACTTTAAAAGATAATAACAAGAATACGCTTTGGGTTAATCCTAAGTGGTCACAGTATAAAGCTCAGCAAACGAACATGAGTGGGTACAAGACCGGCGATACATTTACAATTACCGGTGCTGCTACCAAGACTCGTGAGGGTTATCTCTATTATCAAGTGACTGACGATAACAACACTGCAATTACTGGCTGGGTCTATGCAGGTGGCTTGAATGCCCCCGTAAATAACAACACGCCAACTTCCAACAACAGCTTAAAGATTAATTATCTTAATGCTCAGGGTCAGTCAGTTGGTAGTTACCAGTGGATTATCCAACCAAGTGATTTAAAGAGTGGTGCTAAATTATTATATGGTGCCAAGCTAGGCGACATCTTGAACACAACTGATTCACTCACTTCAGCCGTTTCCAAGAATGTCCCTGCAGGTTATGTGGTAAGCAAGACCCAACCTAATACAAGCCTTGCTAATCTGACAGTTGGTAGTGATAACTATTCGGTTTATGTTGATGCTGCGAATGCCCAATATACATCACAAGTTACTTATTATTTGACTAACACCAATAGTCAAATTAACGCTGGTCAACTCGTCGGAAACACATATCCGGCATTGTCCGATTCAGAAAAGGTCCTCTTCTCTAGTAACGGCCAGGGCGTGATTGCGACATCACTATTTGATAATCAGTTGTTTACAACTGGTAAGCTTGCTACGTTAAATGGTGTTGGCGGAACAACCTATTACTTTGACAAGAATCGAACACTTACCGAAAATGCTAATGCTCGTTATGGTGACACGTTGAAACTGTACTATATGCAACGACAGTAACAGTTAGGTAATTTTAATAATCTGAGTACAGCGAAGCCAACCTCTATTCTGATGGGGTTGGTTTTTGTTTTCAGAAATTGCAGGCAGAATAAATGACAACATCATTTATCACATGCTAATATGATTATCGGGATAATTTCTGTTTGTAAGTAGTTAATTTTCCCGACTGTTATAACGGCATGACGCAGTGGGGCGCAGGGGATGCTCATGTGACATGGCTGAATCATTACGGGGGATTGACAACTGTCAAGATTAATGTTGTTCAGCTAAAATCAAAACTGCTGTATGCTAAATATTCTCCGAGGCAAGGCCCAAAATGACGATTTCTGGGTCTTTTTTGGTGCGACATTCTCGCGTTTCATTCCTAAAAGCGTCATAATAAAGTTACACATCACAATTAAATGAAAAAGGGGAGACGAACATGTCAATCTTAACTGATACCTACGAATTAAATAACGGAATCACCATTCCTAAAGTTGGCTTTGGCACCTGGCAAATTCCAGGTGGCCAGCAAACGTACGACGCCGTTAGTCTGGCGCTTAAGGCAGGATACCGCCATATTGATACCGCTAAAGCTTACCGCAATGAAAAAAGCGTTGGTGAAGCAATCTTAGATTCCGATGTTGATCGCGAGAACGTTTTTGTGACTTCCAAGTTGCCGGCGGCTACTAAAACATACGATGGCGCAATTGCCGACTTTCGGTCAACCATGAAGGAACTAAACCTTTCATATCTTGACCTGTACCTCATTCATGCGCCGTGGCCATGGAATGAACGTGGCGCCAACTATGATGAAGGGAATGTGGAAGTGTGGAAGGCCATGCAGGATATCTATGCTAGCGGCGATGTTAAGGCAATTGGCGTTTCCAATTTCAATGTGCATGATCTCGAAAATATTTTGCAGGTGGCAGATGTGAAGCCAATGGTTGATCAAATTCGCTATTTTGTGGGGTACACAGAACCCCAGATTACCAAATTTGCCCAGGAGAACGGAATGCTGGTTGAAGCTTATTCACCTTTAGCAACCGGAGGGATTTTGGAGAACGAAGACATCACCCAAATGGCTGACAAATATGGGGTGAGCGTTGCCCAACTAGCGATTAAGTTTGTTCTGCAGAATGGCGTTTTACCACTACCAAAAGCAACTCATCAAGCACATATTGAAAACAATACTAAATTGGATTTTGAAATTAGCCCGGAAGATATGCAGGCACTGAATGCAATGTCTGGAACCGATATGGGTTAACGGTATTAGCATCAACAAATGAATAGGGGAGAATCAATCAATTATGGCAAATGTATTAATTTTAGGTGCAAATGGTCAGATTGCAAAACTAGCTGAGAAGCAATTGTTAAATGAAACAGAACATCATTTGACGTTATTCTTGAGGAATTCTAAACGGCTCTCGATCAGTGATCCGAGTCGTGAAAGGGTGATTGATGGGGATGCCGCTGATGTCAAGGACATTGTGGCAGCCTTAGATGGTATTGACATCGTTTATGCAAACTTGGCTGGTCACAACATTGAGGATGAGGCCAAGTCCGTATTGGCCGCAATGGATCAAACCGGCGTCAAGCGGTTGATTTGGATTTCAACTTTAGGGATTTACGATGAAGTTCCTGGCAACTTTGGTAAATGGAATCATCAGCAGTTAGACGGTGGGTATCTTGAGCCCTATGCTGCTGCCGCAAAGGTTATCGAAAGCTCGGGCTTGGATTACACCATCATCCGGCCGGCCTGGTTGTCAAACGATGATATTGTGAGTTATGAAACAACCCAAAAGGGTGAGCCATTCAAAGGTACCAAGGTGTCGCGTAAGAGTATTGCAGACTTTGTCGTGCATTTGATTAATGATCCAAGCGCTCAGGTTCGCCATTCGGTTGGGGTTAACCAGCCGAATACAGATGGAGATAAGCCGTCGTTTATGTAGTGAGCGAAGTAACCCAGCAAAGTCAATGATGCTTCATTAATTGAATAGCCAAAAATGACCGCAAACTTCAGTTTCCATTAAGAAGTTTGCGGTTTTCTTAAACCCAAGAGGATTTTGAGGGTTAATTTGCGATTTTAAGCTTCGGTTAAGTCAGTTCAATTACTCTAGGGACAATCAAATATGAAAGGACGGGATGCAGAGAACAAACAAAATACCTATATTGAAACAAAGGGGAGATTGAACACGATTAAACTGAAGAAAGTATTATTTACAGCAGGTGCCAGCTTGGTGATGATGGGGACAATCTTCGGATCGGTGATTTCTGCTAACGCAGCGGTCACCTCGACACAACCTCAACAGGCCAAAAAGTTTCGGCCGAGTGTTGAAACTGAAAATCAGCATCTCGATCCTGACCTGATGGCTAAAGTGGATCTCACACCCAACCAAGACAATTCATTAAAGAACGTTGAACCACCAAAAATAGCAACCACTCAGTCGGAAACCTCGGCGGAAACTTTAACCAATAACAGTGGCTTTGAGCACCGACCTGAAAAGCTCACCAATTCATCATATAAGACGGTTGATTCGGGATTGACCGACAATGGCAATGTTAATAGCAGCCAAAGCAGTATCAGATATACCCAATCCAGTTAATTCCAGAGATAACAAGAAAGGTGATGACCAAATAAAAAAATTATTGAGATTCTTTCCGGATTTAAGCTTCAGTTAAGCTCAACTCGATATTATATAGACAATCAAATATGAAGGAAGGCGATAACAACAGCACAACCCAACATGATTTCTAACCCGGCTTCTCCAATAATGATTCACACGAAAGGAAGGATGCACACAGTGCCTACAACAACAAACCGAAAATTATATTTTAAATATGATCGACAAGAAACTTCCAATCATCAAAAGATTATTGTTTGGAGTTGCTACTAAAACCGAAGTGAGTTAACCCGGTCCGTGAGCCGAAACTCGAAATCTATTTTGAAAGAAGGGATGCCCGTGAATCAATAAGCCGATTGGCAACGATACACCCAAATATAATAATTCACCCCTCAAATAATTACTAAGAAACCCCAACGATTTCTTAACTTCATGAATTACCCCTCAATATGAAAAAATCCCTTAAGTCCCTGCGTGTTAGCAGGGGCTTTTTTGTGCTTTTGTAAAATGATTAGGGATTTGAGATGGGGTCTTTGTGAGTGGTCCACTATTTACCATTTCAACAACCCAATTTTCGTAGCATCAGCAAATATTTTTTGTTATTCTTAAGATGGCCAATTGGTTAGGAGTATGGATTGGTGTAGGAAGGAACTTTCGAGTCCAAACTAATGAAAAACAGCTGGATTGGAATTTTCAAATGCCGAGATGACAGGCTTTCTTTAGTGTATTCCCCACGTATGTGGGGGTGATCCTCCAACGATCAAAGCCAATCAAAATCAAGTTCTGTATTCCCCACGTATGTGGGGGTGATCCCAAAGACAGTCAAGATCTTTCTCAAGCAGTTAAGTATTCCCCACGTATGTGGGGGTGATCCCACTTTGCTGATAGGCACTGCGAGCCCAATTTCGTATTCCCCACGTATGTGGGGGTGATCCTGTTGTCAATCCAGTTAATTCGATTGACGGTTTGTATTCCCCACGTATGTGGGGGTGATCCTCAGCGGCCAGACGGATCATCACCTGACCACGAGTATTCCCCACGTATGTGGGGGTGATCCCGATTACGCACGACGACCTTCGCGAGTGTCACGGTATTCCCCACGTATGTGGGGGTGATCCTAATTAACGCTCACTCTCTTAATTGAGGGTGGGGTATTCCCCACGTATGTGGGGGTGATCCTACGGGCAATTCTTCTGTTCATCACTCATCGTCGTATTCCCCACGTATGTGGGGGTGATCCCGGTAAAGAATTTACCAGTGTTGAAATTATTGAGTATTCCCCACGTATGTGGGGGTGATCCTTTTGAAAGCGACCTTAAGAGTATCGACAGAATGTATTCCCCACGTATGTGGGGGTGATCCTTAATAGCAATTCAGTTAAATATCAGACCGCCAGTATTCCCCACGTATGTGGGGGTGATCCTAATTAACGCTCACTCTCTTAATTGAGGGTGGGGTATTCCCCACGTATGTGGGGGTGATCCTGACTTGTTCCAAAGTCATGTTTTTAACGGTAAGTATTCCCCACGTATGTGGGGGTGATCCTAACCACCTTCAATGATGTTAGCCCCGGCAAATGTATTCCCCACGTATGTGGGGGTGATCCTATAAGTTAGTTGCTGACATTTCAAGTTGGCAAGTATTCCCCACGTATGTGGGGGTGATCCTCACCCCAGAAGCTGACTATGAGTTAGCCCCCCAGTATTCCCCACGTATGTGGGGGTGATCCTTTATAACCGCCACAAGACCTACTTTAAGCAATTGCATCAATCACGTGAGGATATTAATCATACTTATTACAAATATTAATCACCAGAGACTGGGAATAGGCATTTTGATTCCGGCCTTTTTCTTTCTTCAATTCGGTTTATGAAGGTAAAACAAAAGCCGCTGATTTAAGCGGCGGAAATGGGTTTGAATTGACAGTTATTGCGGAGGCTGACAGTTCATATTTAAAAAATACCTTATAGCTAGACAACTTTTCCTACTTACCCAGTTCAAACAACTGGGCCATCATGCCCGAGCCATCCGCGTGGAAACTAAATGCTGGCTCGCTGTAAGTTGCCCATTTGTTTAATTCAGTGTCTCGATGTTCCTGATCACAAGTCAACAATTCGTTGCTGGCAGTTTTGGCGGTCTTCTTGTATGAAACGAGGCCGTTGGTGTTGTAGACCAGCATTGCTCCTAGGCCGGTATTGGTTGTAGCAATTCCTGTCGACAAAAGGTAAGCTGGCAATACTGCCATAACTTCGGCGTACCCACTGAGGTTGGCATTGTAAGATTGTCCATTCGGACGGACATGGCTTGTCTTTTGCCATAATTCCTTTGAGCGGACAATTGCTTTTGATTTCAAAGACTTGTTGTGCTTGAACGACTTCAAGCCTTGGGTTGCTCTGTAGGCGTTGATCTGCTTTAGGTACTGCTTCTCAACTCGACGTGCCAATGTCGATTCTTTTATGTACTTCACGGTCAGTGAGGCGGGCATTTGATCGTAGGCATAGTCTTTCTGAAGTTGATAAGGGACGTAGCCTTTTACCTTTTTAACATACCTCTTCGATGAGGTATAACCACCACTTGTAGAATAAGCCAGACCAGATCCAAATGCCGACACACCATTGACCGACCGATGATAAGTGAGTGGTGTGCGAACTTGTTGGCCGGTTGTTGAAACATAATTAACGGTCATCGCTTTAATAGTCTGTGCGTTCGCCACCGAAGCCGAAGCACATAAGAATCCCAACGCCAGCCCCAATGAGGTTAGTACCTTACATATTAATTTCATATTAAGTCCCCCAAAAGAAAGAATGAATAAATGATCACAAACAGTATTTAATTTCATTATAGCAAATCCTGCCGGTCCCGTTCTAATAAATTTGAGAGTGCCTCCCGAATTTTAAGGATGCTAATATTCTCGGGATGTTGATAATAATTGGCAGGAAATCAAGCTGTCTATCGTGCAAAAACGTGATCGTCATTTTCTGACAGGGGTGTTAAATTCATAAAAATTAGAGATTTATTTGAAAATAATCATTTAAAATTAAGAGACAAGTAGCAAAAATTACTTCTATAAATTACCAAGAATAAAGACGTTGAGTTCAAACAATCAAATATAATTAACGGTTGACAGATAATTCGGAACGGATTATGGTGGTTACATTAAATATTAATGAGAAAAAATAAAGTGTTGACGAAGAAAGTAGTGCATGAAGACGTTGGGTAGCGAACCTGGATGAGTGAAAGCAGGGACAACAATTTGTGGACGAAAATCACTTTTGAGCTATGGACTGAACTAAGTAGGTAACCATCGGTACGCAACCGTTATAAATGCGGCAAATTGCAATTCCAGCAATTTGGGATTGCCGTTTGTGTGAGGCTTTTTTAGCAAACAAAGGTGGTACAGTGCGTTGAGCGCCCTTTCAGAGATTCATTTCTCTTAGAGGGCGCTTTTTTTCTTGTCAAGATCAAAGGAGATGGCAGTTAGATGCATGAAGATAGTCGGATTTTAACGTTGGCTAATGGATTTCACTTATTCACAAGAACAGTTGGTGAAGGGGACGTGAAGCTGCTCTGCGTCCATGGCGGGCCGGGTAGTAATCACGAGGAGTTCGAAAACTTTGGTGAACAACTTGCTAAATATGGTGTCCAGGTTTCGATGTACGATCAGTTGGGATCGTTTTATTCCGATCAACCCGATTTTACCAAGCCGGAGAATCAAAAGTATTTGACCCTTGATTATTACTTGTCGGAATTAGAAGAGGTTCGGCAGGAACTTGGTCTGGACAACTTTTACTTGTTGGGTCATTCCTGGGGCGGCTTGTTAGCTCAGGAATATGCCTTGAAATACGGTGACCATCTCAAAGGCGTTGTCGTTATGAGCATGATCGATAACATTGAGGAGTACACGGTTCACATTAATCAGCTTCGCGAAAAAACATTCTCCAAATTTGAAGTTGATTACATGAAAGATGTTGAAGAACACGAGCGGTTTGCTGATCCGAAGTATCAAGAGCTGGTTGCCCAACTTTATAGGATCTATGTTAACCGCCATCCGCAAAGAGCGCCACAGCATTTAGTCGAGACGATGGCAACCCCGGTGTATAACCATTTTCAGGGAAACAACGAATTTGTGATGGTTGGCACCTTGAATGGTTGGGACCGCCGTGCTGATATTCATAACATCACCGTACCAACACTACTAACATTTGGGGATCACGACACCATGCCTTTAGCGACCGCCGAACGAATGCACAAACAGATTCCGCACTCCCGGTTGGTACTTACCCCAGATGGCGGGCATTGTCATAGCATCGACAATCCGACAGCATTTTTCAGCACCCTTGGAGAATTTCTCACGGATGTTGAAACTGGAAACTTTAAAGATTAATGATTCAAAAATTGATGGTTGGAGGGATTACAGATGAGAAAATTATTATTAACTTTGATGGTTGGGGCCTCAACGGTGTTACTAGCCGCTTGTGGCAGCAAAAGTTCCAGTTCCAAACGAAATTCAGTCTCACTCATGCAGACATCGGAACTTCTGTCGCTGGATACATCGGAGCATGCGGACTTCACAACTTGGAATACGTTGGAAAATAGCATGGAAGGCCTCTATCGGGCTAACCAGGAAAATGAACCGGTGCCGGCTTCGGCAACTTCCGTGGTTAAGCCCACGGATCATGGGTTAACCTATACGTTCCATCTTCGTAAAAATGCCAAATGGAGTAATGGTGATCCGTTGACTGCCCAGGATTTTGTGACTGCCTGGCGACGATCGGTATCCCCAACTTCTAGATCCGGATACAATTACATATTCTCTGGAATTAAAAACGCTGACGCGATTACAGCAAATAAAAAGTCACCTAAGACCCTTGGTGCCTATGCTTTAAACAAACATACTTTTCAAGTTAAACTGGAACACCCAATGCCTTATTTCAACAAGATGATGGTGTTGCCAGCCTTCTTCCCCGAGAACCCAACGGCATTAAAGAAATTTAGCTCTAAATACGGCACGCAATCGAAATATATGTATTACAACGGGCCGTTTAAGGTTACCAGCTGGAATGGGACCAATGATAACTGGACGTTAAAGCGCAATAAGTATTATTATGATCAGAAAGCCATCCACTTGAATGAATTGAAATATAGTGTGGTCAAGGATGCCAATACAGCTCATGAACTATTTGACCAAAAAAAGCTGGATGATGCCACGATTACCGGGGTAACCGCCAAGGGCCTTCAGAAGAACAAGGACTTAATTCATGAACGAAAAGCAGGCACCTATTATCTGCGATTGAATTTACGAAAAGGTCGACCACTGACCAATCAAAAGATGCGCCAGGCTCTGAGCCTTGTTTTGAATCGGAAACAATTAACCAAGGATGTTCTTGCAGACGGTTCTGAACCAGCTTACACCTATACATCACGCGATTTAACCAAGGATCCAACAACTGGTAAAGATTTTGCGACAGAAACCAAGCCAGCTGATACCTACGATGTTGCCAAAGCTAAGAAATTGTGGGCAGAGGGGGTTAAGGAATCCGGTCAAAAAGGAATCGTTAAGATGGATGTTGTTGGCGATGACCAAACCATCACGAAGAACGTTGCGCAATTTGTTCAGGCTTCGGTTAAGAAATCATTGCCGGGAGCCGACGTTGCGGTTAAGAGTTTGCCAACGAAGGGTCAACAATCTGCAGAAGCTAACAGAGCCTTCGACATGGAACAGACATTCTGGTTAGCTGATTTTGCTGATCCAATCAGCTTCATGGGAATCTTGCAGAGCAGTAACCCTCAAGACTATGGAAAGTATAAAGACAGTTACTTTGATAAACAATACCAGGAAGCAAGCAGTTTTCATGCTGCGGATCCAAAACAATATTGGCAGAACATGCGCAATCTTCAAGAGCATTTGAATACGACGATGCCAGTTGTCCCATTGTATCAAATGGTTGAAAGTCACTTGGTTAACCCTAATTTGAAAGGCGTTTTGCGTCATCCAGTTGGCGAGGATGATTATACGCGGGCTTATTTGAGTGATTAGATAGTTGGTTGGAGTGAAATTTAAAAGAGAAGTCAGAGCCTGAATTATTCATAGTTCATTAAAAGCCCGTCAGTTTTCGTGTTTTTTCGAAAACTGACGGGTATGTTTTTATCTT
>NZ_JAUCAP010000037.1:0-27366 GCF_030361045.1 Lentilactobacillus sp. TOM.63 | reverse complement strand
CAAAACAAAAAGAGCCCTAATCACAAAGTGATTAGAACTCGAATTTAGTTTCACCAACAACAGTTGACGAAGAGCCTCCAAAATTAGGAATAATTGATCCTTTCCGTTAAATGCTGGGATCAAATCGCCTTTCGTCTCAATCTCGTCGTATAAATTAAATTGCCAACAAAGTGGTTGCCGTTACTCTAGATTATCAGTATTAATGACATTCTGGGTTCCTCGTTCGGTAATGATCGATACCAGGACATTATTAATCATTTGCATCCGTTTTTCATCAGTCACACTGGTTCCTAAATCATGCTGCAACTGGGATACGGCATCTTCTGAAATGGCAACCGCTCCTTGGACAATAATCTTTCGGGCTGACAGAATTGCGGTTGCTTGTTGTCTTTGTAACATTGCGTTGGCAATTTCCGTTGCGTAAGCCAAGTGCGTCAATCTGGTTTCAACAATTTCCAGACCGGCCACGTCCAACCGTTCCTGCAACTCCTTTTGAAGGGCTTTTGAGACCTCAGTTGAATTGCCACGTAACGTCAATTTATCCGTATCCTCATCGAAACTGTCATATGGGTATTGGCTTGCGATATGCCGGATCGCTGATTCACTTTGGATTTCCACAAACTGTTCATAATCTTCAACACTAAAAATTGCTTTGGCTGAATCAACGACTCGATAAACAATAACGGCCGCGATTTCAACTGGATTACCCTTTGAATCATTCACTTTAATAATTGAACTATTGAAATTACGCACCCGCAAAGAAATTGTCTGCTTGCCTGTTAAAGGCACCGTCATGAATAATCCAGACGTGCGGATTGTACCAATATATCGACCAAAGAAGGTGAGTACCTTGGCTTCATTTGGTTGGATAATTGTCAGCGAACTTGCAAATAATAAATCAAGAATGATTACAACACTACCCGAAATGACGGTCAATACCGAACTGGACTGGCTGCCATTCCATAACATGTAACCGCCCAAAATCAGCAGAATCAGAACACAAATCAATCCAATAAAGCCATTTACATGAAATACATTTTTTTCTTTCAAAAAAGCCGCCCCCTCTATTAAATGATTTCGGTTACAAATCAAGTATATAGTGGTCGGCTCTTAATTGAAAGCGAATTACTTTACATTCTTAACTGGTAGAACGGCACCCTTGTAATGGTGGTAAATCCATTTTTGAGTACTCTTTGACTGGAGGGCTTTAACAAGCTTCTTAATGGCTGGCTTGTTTTGGTCACCCTTGCGAGTTGCAATAATATTGACATATGGCGAGCTGCTCTTTTCAATGGCGATTGAATCAGTTCGTGGATCCAACCCAGCTTGAACAGCGTAATTGGCATTGATGACAACCGCATCGCCTTCACCGTTCTTATAAATAGTTGGTAACAGCTTTGGTTCGTAACTGTGCTTGAACTTCAAGTGACGAGGGTTTGAAGCAATATCACTGAAGTTAGCTGATGTAATATTGACGCCCTTCTTGATTGTGATTAAACCGGCATCTTTAAACAATGTCAAAACTCGGCCATAATCGGGGGTATTACTGCTGACAATAATTGTGGCATTTTTCTTAAGATCTTGAAGCTTCTTAACTTTCTTAGAGAAAACGGCAATCGGCTCCAAATGAACCCCACCGGCATTCACTAAAGAACCATGATTTTCCTTGTTCCACTGATCCAAAAACGGCACATGCTGGAAGTAGTTCGCATCCAATTCCCCATTGGCCAGTGCTTTATTAGGCATTACATAGTCTTGGAAGGTCGTAATTTTTAGCGTAACCCCTTCCTTTTTAAGTTGTGGCGCAACATGTCTCAAGATTTGAGCATGAGGAACTGCTGAGGCACCAATCTTTAAGGTCGTTGTTTTCTTACTCTGACTGTTTGAGGAAGAACACCCAACTAACAACACCGCACTGAATAATACTGCAACTAAACTCAATAATTTCTTCTTCATACGAAAACCTCCAAATTATAATGTCCGTTTATCGGTCCACTTCACGAACCGGTCACCAACGAATTGAACAACAAAAACAAATAAACAAATAATAACCGTTCCAACTAACGTCACGGTGTTGTTATATGCTTGGAACCCTTCTTGGTAAACAAGGTTGCCAAGACCACCAGCACCAATTGCCCCAGCCATGGCGGTATAGCCAATTAACGAAATTGTGGTCACCGTAGCGCCTGCGATCAACGCCGGTTTACTCTCGGGCAGCAACACCTTGGTAATCACACCCCAAGTTGTTGCCCCCATCGATTCAACGGCTTCGATAACTCCGGAATCCACTTCTCGGAAATACGACTCGACCATCCGAGCATAAAATGGCGCTGCGGAAACAATTAGGGACGGCAACGCAGCTTTGGGCCCGATGATTGTCCCAACCAGGGTCTTGGATACCGGCAACAGCAAAATAATCAAAATAATATATGGAATTGACCTAAAAATATTAACCAGTAAACCAACGACCCAATTAATAACTTTAAAGCCCCAACCTGATTTGCTACGGGTTTCATAGAGAATGAGGCCTAAAATAATACCAAAAATAACCACGGCAACCATCGATAACAATGTCATCCAAATTGTTTCCCAAGTGGCTGACATCATTGCCGACCAATCCACATTATGGAATTGAAAATATGACTTAAGGCCGGTTGTATTACTCATGATGAATCACCTCGGTTCCAACTCTCATTTTTTTAAGGTACTCAAGCGCATCATTAATTTTGGTCTCGTCCCCAACAAATTGGAGATCCAACGATCCTAGTGCCCCTTCTTGAGTTTGATGGATGGCACCAGAAATAATACTGATTGTGAGATCCGGGTAACGTTTGATAACATCTGACACGATTGGCAGCTCTGCTTGCGGCCCGTGAAAGACTAACCGGATCAACTGCCCTTCAGGATACTTCTTTACCAATTCTTCCAAAGTCATCGTTGTGTCACCCTTTTGGGTTGTAAATTCTTCGCTGACAAAGTTTTTGGTAACCTGTTGCTGTGGATGACGGAAGACTTCAAACACTGTCCCGCTTTCAACGACTCGGCCGCTATCCATCACTGCCACTTTGTCACATGTCTTCGCAATCGCATGCATCTCATGGGTAATCAAAAGGATGGTTAAGTTCATTTCTTTGTTGATCTTCAACAACAATTCCAATACCTCGTTTGTCGTATCAGGATCCAGAGCACTCGTGGCTTCGTCAGAAATTAGAATTGTCGGTTCATTGGCCAGCGCCCGGGCAATGCCAACCCGTTGTTTTTGTCCACCTGATAATTCAGAGGGATAAGAATGCTCGCGGCCCTCTAAACCGACCAACTTGATTAACTCCTCAGCGCGTTGAACCCGCTTGGCTTTGGGAACCTTAGCAATCTCTAGTGGCAAGGCAACGTTATCGATTACCGTCCGTGACCATAACAGATTAAAATGCTGGAAGATCATGCCAATTTTTTGACGTTGTTTTCGAAGGGCACTGCCATTTAACTTGGCAATATCAGTCCCATCGATATCGATCTCACCTGTCGAGGGGGCTTCCAGTCCATCCAGCATTCGGACTAATGTGCTTTTACCTGCTCCGGAGTATCCGACAATCCCAAAAATCTCACCGTCATTAATCTCGATGTTTACATCATTAACGGCCGTTAACCCACCGTCTTTTGTACTATATTGTTTAGATACATCTTTAAATCGAATCATCGTTTTCACTCCTAAATATAAAAAAGCTTTCCGTCCACATTAGCAATTAACTAATTGCTAACAAGGACGAAAAGCTTTTCGCGGTACCACCTTAGTTCATTATCGCTTCTCAACGATAATCTCTACGAGTATGATTCATACTCAACGAAATAATGGACGTCACCCATTATTGGTTCACTGACGCTCACCAACAATTATTTTGCCAAGACCATCTTCAAAAATCTTCACTGACTCCGTCTCACCATTAGGAGCTCTCTTTGCAGCTTCGATTAATTACTCATCTTGGATCTAATCTCTTACTCATTGAATCCTAGTTTACCTAGAAAAACATTAACCGTCAAGGAAATTATTTCTGAACTTTAACAATCCACGATTTGTCCTTAGCAGATTCATTCAAAAGTGCTGGGTTGTCTTCAGCCTGTTTATTCACGGCGACAACGGTTCCGGCAACTGGACTCTCAATATCCGAAACAGCTTTATCTGCTTCAACATTCAGCAAGGTATCGCTAGTTGTCAATTGGGCGTTAACCTTTGGCAAAGAAACAAACGTAATGTTGCCAAGCTCATTTCGGCCTTCATCAGTTAAACCAATTGTTACAACCCCACTCTTATCTTCTTCTGTCCAATAATAATTCTTATCCATGATAATTTGCCCCTTAAGAAAATTCTTTATCTTCACCAAACATATAACTCTTATTGTGATATTGCATCGACATGATCAATCCAATCCCAATCATGTTTCCGATCAACGCTGATCCCCCGGCACTGACAAATGGAAGTGGAATACCAGTCAACGGAAGTAAGCCAACACTCATTCCCACATTTTCAAAAACATGGAAGAGGATCATCATAATGACACCGGTTGAAATGTACGCATAAAAAACGTTTCTCGTGTCAAAAGTGACTTTAATCATCTGATAAATCAGTAAGAAATACAGTAGAATTAAAATACAACTACCGATAAAGCCGAAGTTTTCACCAATTACTGAAAAAATCATATCTGATTCACGAACTGGTACATATACATGGGATTGGTTGAACCCCGTGCCAAAAATACCACCCGACCCGATAGCTTTCATACTTTGCCACAGCTGATACCCTTGATTACTCGTATCAGCGGATGGATGAAGCCAGGTATCGACCCGCGAGAATTGGTAAGCTTGGAAACCGACTTTTTCAAGAATTCTGCGACCAGCTTCAGGAATAACGAGCGCCAGTGCCGTTCCGGCAACGCCAAAAATCGCAATCATTGACGGTAGAATAATCCGCCAGGTAATTCCAGAAACGATGATCAGCCCACCTAAAATTGCAAAGAAGACCAGCATCGTTCCGAAATCATTTTGCAGTTTTAATAAAACCGCAACTGGAATTGTCCAGAGGATCATTTTGCCCAACAGCAACCAATCACTTCGGACCGTTCTGATGGGATAATTATCATTATGCTGAACAATAACCCTCGCCATCATCAAAATGTATGCTGGCTTCATGACTTCTGAAGGCTGAAATGTTAACCCAAAAATGGAGAACCAACTTTTCGCCCCAGTATTAGCGTAATAGGCCCGGCTATACAAAACTAAAACACTGGCTAAAAGGACAATCCCACCCCAATACACAATTGGGGCCACTTTCCATAACTGCTCGGAATCAAACTGCATAATGACAACAACGGCCACAATTCCGATCACATACCAAACTAATTGGGAAACCACTTGTCTTAAAACGCTGGTAGCACTGGAATCATGAGTTGCGGCAACATAAATAGAAGCCAACCCAATACAGGCCAACATTAAAACACAGAAGATTATTCCCCAGTCTATCCGGGATTGATCGTCTTTTGACGTCCTACGACTGGTATCCAAAATAGACCCTCCTTAAATTTAAAACTTTAATGATGAAGATGGAATTCTTTAATTAACAGCGTCACGCCCTCTTCGAAACTTTTCACGTGGAATTGTTCTTGATGGGTATTAACTGCTTCAAATTTATTGGCACTCACTTCTTTAAGTGTCCCAATCAACTTTTTGCCAATAAATAACTCAGAGATGTTTTGACCAGTTGAATCTGCGTGATCTTTAATTTCAACATTAATACTCTTGTTAGCTTTGCTCAATTCTATTCTCCTTGTTCACAGATTACTTTAAGTGCATTGATTTACGATACTCGTCCCGAGCAGCTTTATTCCTAAAAATTGTGAAATGATCTGGCACGGGATCATATCCACCTTTAACAAAAGGATGGCAGCGAAGAATCCGTGCAATCCCCATAATGGCTCCCTTGAGTGCCCCATGCTTTTGTAGCGCCGTCACCATATAACTACTGCAAGTTGGGTAATAACGGCATGTAGGGGGAAATAAAGGTGATATAAAGCGCTGATAACCATGAACAATAACAATCAGAATTTTTTTCAATGCGACACCTAAAATCTATTCTTTGCTCTTTAACTTCGGATTCTTGATGTAATGTTCCAACAGAACCCCCGCTCCTTTAGCCACATTATCAAGTGGCTTTTCAGAAATGATCACTGGGACCGTCAGCGCATCAGAAATCACTTGATCAATCTTGCGTAATAATGCGCCGCCACCAGTCAACATGATGCCACGGTCAACGATGTCAGAAGCTAATTCGGGTGGAATAACTTCCAAGACCTCTTTTGCACCGTCTACGATTAATTGAACGGTGTCATGAATGGCTTCAGCAATCTCATTGCTGTCGATGGTGATTGCGCGAGGCATGCCAGAAACGGCATCACGGCCACGAACTTCCATCTTCTTAACGTCATCTTTGTCTTCCTTGGCAGTTCCAATTTCAATCTTAATTTTTTCAGCAGTATGTTCACCAATAATCAAGTTATGCTTCTGTTTAATATAGTTGGCGATTTCAACGTTCATCCGATCACCGGCTACCCGGATTGACTTGCTGGCAACGATATCACCGAGAGAAATAATCGCAATATCACTGGTACCACCACCCATATCGATCACCATGTTGCCACGGGGCTGAAAAATATCCATTCCGGCACCAACTGCGGCAACTTTGGGTTCTTCTTCAAGATAAACTTGGCCGCCACCGGCCTTCTCTGCTGCTTGAATAATGGCGTTTCGTTCAATTTCAGTAACGTTAGTCGGCGCACAGATCATAATCTTTGGCTTAGACATGAATCCCTTTACATCCAGTTTGTTGATGAAGTAAGTCAGCATTTCTTCAGTAATGTCAAAATCAGAGATTACCCCATCCTTGAGTGGCCGGATTGCGCGAATGTTACTTGGGGTTCTACCGACCATTCGATAGGCTTCGGAGCCGACCGCAAGAACTTTTCCGGTCCGTGTGTCAATCGCGACAACTGATGGTTCATTTAATACAATACCCTTTCCTGCAACGTAAATTAAAACGTTGGCAGTTCCTAAATCGATTCCAATGTCTTTTGCCATCTGTGTACTTCCTCCTGAAAACTTTTATCTCAAAAAAACATTATACCACATAAAAATGACGATTCGAATGCCATCTCAGGCAATAAAGGGTTGAGATCAATAACGATCTCAACCCCATTTGATTAATTATAAGCGATTCTTTAATGATTGATTAAGAATAATTGAGTCGTCATCTTGAACGTCAACCCGTTTGATTTCAGCGCCAAGACTTGCTAATTTTTTGTGGAAATCGTGATATCCACGATCTAAGTATTGTAAATTGCGAACTTGTGTGTAGCCTGATGCAACCAATCCGGCAATCACCAAGGCAGCAGCGGCTCTCAAATCACTGGCTGCCACTTCGGCGCCATTGAAGTCGGTTGGACCCTGCATCACAACTGTTCGCCCGGAAATTGTGTATTGCGCATTCATCCGGCGTAATTCTTCCATGTGCATGAAACGATTCTCAAACACCGTTTCGGTCATTGAACTACTACCATTGGCACAGAGCTGAAGGATAGTCATTTGTGGCTGCATATCGGTTGGGAAGCCTGGGTGAGGTAAGGTCTTAACGTCAACCGGTTTAAGTTGATCTGGTCCAATAATCCGAACACCCTCATCAGTTTCGATCACTTGAACACCCATCTCACGCATTTTCAAGATCAACGGCTTGTTATGCTCTGCAATCGCGCCATCAACCATGACGTCACCTTTAGTCACAGCGGCTGCAATCATAAAGGTCCCAGCCTCAATGCGATCTTGGACAACTGCATGCTCAGTCCCATGGAGCTTAGCCACTCCTTGAACTCGAATCTGCTCAGTTCCAGCACCAATGACGGTTGCCCCCATCTTGTTTAAGACGTTTGCCAAATCAACAATTTCTGGTTCGCGGGCGGCGTTTTGAATCACCGTCTTACCCTTTGCAAGGGTTGCAGCCATCATGATGTTTTGAGTAGCACCAACACTTGGAAAATCAAGATAGATATCTGTACCAACAAGTCCGTTGGGAGCGCATGCCTCAACGTAACCATCATGTTGTTCAATTTGAGCACCTAATGCTTCAAATCCCTTCAGATGTAAATCAATTGGTCGCGAACCAATCGCGCACCCACCTGGTAAAGCAACCTTTGCCTTGCCAAGCCGGGCCAACAACGGACCCATCACCACAATCGATGCTCGCATCTTTGAAACATATTCGAAAGGTGCTTCACTTGAAAGTTGAGAAGATGCATCAAACGTAATGTCATTGGCATCTTCATTAAAATGCGTCTTAACATTCAAGAATCGCAATACCTTGTTCATCGTATAAACGTCGGATAACAACGGTACATTTGAAATGGTTGTCTGACCTTCGCTTGCTAAAATAGTAGCTGCTTGAATCGGTAATACCGCATTTTTAGCACCATCAATATGTACAGTTCCCTTCAGTGGATTACCACCATGCACAATAATCTTTTCCACAAGAACGCCTCCTACATCACTTTACTAAGTATATTAAATTACGAATATTATCAATAAAAGAAAGGAAAAAAGAGCTGGCTCCATACCCAATCGCGACTGCAAGTAAAACGATCAGGAGTTTGCCGGGTAAAGCTCTCATTGGGATATATCGTTCGATGTGGATTTCTTGAACACTCCAAAATGCCATCGCAATAAAAAGAAAATATGTAACAAGTGTAATTACAGCTTGAATTCCAATTGTTCTCATGCATCTTCCCCCAATTCAAAGTCAACTATATCATAAAGACGCAAACTTGTCTTAACTTTTCGGTTCCTTTTAGAAAAAAAAGTCAATTAACGCCTACAAATCACCGACATAATTAGGAGAACCCGGAAATCATATTTTCAATCAACCGCAAACTATGTTATAGAATCCACAATATCAATAAGCCCCATGTTTCTAAAACTGATGTCCCAAATAATATCAAATCAATACGAAGAATTTACGGCTAAAATTTGACTATTTTCGTACCCCGGCGTTAATGCTGAGAGTGGCTTGTTTGTCCTAAATGATCAGATAACGTGAGTTTCTCTTCTCTGTTCAATCGATGCCAGTAGGGGTACCGTTGGCTATGTTCCTCCAACTGCTGCTTACAACGGACTGCTCACATCCATTATGTAAAGCCAAAATTGCATTGACCAAGCACCTTATGCGAACAGCTTGGACATATATGAATTGCCGATTTGTAATCATTCGCATAGATCGCCATAGCCACTTAGATAAATTCTGGGATCAAAACGTCTATTGTTCCAATCTCTAATTCTTTAAACAACAAAAAAAGACCGCCATCAAGCCTAAACTTGAACACAGTCTTTCAAAATTACTTTTTAGCAACATTGATTCGATTAATTGCTCGCCGCAAAGCAACTTGGGCACGATCCAAAGCAGCTTTGTCTTGGCGTTGACGAGCGGCAGCAATCCGCTGTTCAGCGTTTTGCTTAGCCTTTTGGGCCCGTGCAATATCGATATCTTGTTGATTCTCGGCACTATCAGCGACAATGGTTGCCATGTTATTGGAAAACTCAAGGAATCCACCGTTAACAGCAATATTGTCTTCAGTATCATCATACTTAACTCGAGCTTCATCAACAGCCAAGGTTGCGATGATCGGGACATGGTTAGCCATGATTCCGATTTGTCCTGACTTTGTTGAAACCACTAACATATTTGCAGTATGCTCATAAACATTTCCATCAGGAGTAACGATACTAACGGTAAGAACCGAATTATCAGCCAATTAGAATCCTCCTCCTTTAGTTTGCTGCACTCTGCTTTTCATTGTCTGTTGTTTGATTAATCTTCTTGGCATTTTCCAAAACATCCTCGATTGGGCCACAGTTTCTGAAAGCATCTTCAGGAATGTCATCGTACTTACCAGCAAGGATATCTTTGAATCCCTTAACAGTTTCAGCAACTGGCACATATTTACCAGGTAAACCAGTAAAATGTTCAGCAACTGAGAAACTTTGAGATAAGAAGAACTGAATTCGACGGGCACGGTTAACAATCGTCTTTTCTTCGTCAGACAGTTCATCCATACCAAGGATAGAAATGATATCTTGAAGTTCACGGTAACGTTGCAAAACGTGTTGAACTTCAGTAGCAACTTCGTAATGTTCTTGACCAACAATTGCGGGATCCAAAGCTGATGATGTTGATGCTAATGGATCAACGGCTGGATAGATTCCTTGTTGAGTCAATGAACGTTCCAAGTTAGTAGTCGCATCCAAATGGGCAAATGTCGTTGCAGGAGCAGGGTCGGTATAATCATCGGCAGGCACGTAAACAGCCTGGATAGATGTAATAGCGCCCTTCTTTGTTGAAGTAATTCGTTCTTGCAATTGACCCATTTCAGTAGCCAAAGTTGGCTGATAACCAACGGCTGATGGAATCCGGCCAAGCAAGGCGGAAACTTCTGAACCAGCTTGTGTGAATCGGAAGATGTTATCAATAAACAGCAAAACATCTTGACCTTCACGATCACGGAAGTATTCAGCGATTGTCAAACCAGTCAAAGCAACCCGCATACGAGCACCAGGAGGTTCGTTCATTTGACCATAAACCATGGCCGTTTTGGCGAGAACTCCTGAACCCTTCATTTCAAAGTACATATCGTTACCTTCACGAGTACGCTCACCAACACCGGTAAATACAGAAATACCATTGTGTCCTTGCGCAATATTGTGAATTAACTCTTGAATTAGAACGGTTTTACCAACTCCGGCACCACCAAACAATCCAACTTTTCCACCACGCGTGTATGGTTCCAATAAATCGATCACTTTAATTCCAGTTTCAAGAATTTCAGTTGATGGATTTAAATCTTCATACTTCGGTGCATCACGGTGAATTGGCCAGCGTTCTGCATCTGGTCCAAATTCTGGACCACCGTCAATTGGATCTCCGAGAACATTAAATACTCGACCAAGAGTATCTTTACCAACTGGAACACTGATAGATGATTCAGTATTATCTACAACCATCCCTCGACGAAGACCGTCGGTTCCATCCATCGCAATTGTACGCACAACACCGTCACCTAAATCAAGGGCAACTTCAACGACAAGGAATTTGTCGTCGGTGACGTGAATATTCAAAGCGGTGTTAATTTCAGGTAATTTATCGTCCAAGGAGAACTCAACATCAACAACAGGTCCGATAACTTGTATAACTTTACCAGTACTCATGTTAGTTAATTCCTCCATCTAAATTTTATTGTTGACTAAGAGCTTCTTGACCACCGGTAATTTCGGTAATTTCAGTGGTAATTGCAGCTTGCCGAGCCCGGTTATACTGTAATTCCAGTGACGAAATCAAATCATCCGCATTATCAGATGCAGACTTCATGGCAGTTGAACTAGAAGCGTGTTCTGACGTCTTGGCATCTAGAATTGCCCCATATACCAAGCTTTCAGAATACTGAGGAAGAATTACATTTAAAACTTCCTTTTCGGATGGTTCAACATCATACTCAGCAGTCATTGGCTTAACCTCGATATCCTGGCTAGCTTGGCTTTGAATAGCTTCATCATCAATTGGAAGCATCTTTTCAGCTCTAAACCGAGATATCAAACGGTTAACGAAATGTTCGTAACAAACGTATAATTCATCAAATTCACCTTTGTTATACATGGTTGTAACCATTTTTACAATTTGGCGAACTTCATTAAACGTCGGCACGTCACTCACACCACGATATTCGTATGCAACGTTAGTTCCCCGTTTCCGATAAAAGTCAGAACCGGTTCCACCAACGGCTAATATCTGATAGTCATTCGAACCCGAATGGCCGTCAATAAATTGGTTGGTTTCTCGAATAACGTTACTGTTATAACTGCCAACCATTCCTCGATCGGAAGTTATAATCAAATACGCCGTTCTCTTAGCTTTAGACTGATCATTTTCGGCTGCATGACCTGAGGACTGACTTAACCCATCCAAAATGTGAGACTGGGCTAAATGTAATACAACAGATTTGATTTGGCTTGCATATTCCGCATAACTCTTCGTATGCTTCTGAATCTGGTTAAGCTTAGCTTGTGAGACCATTTCCATAGCATTCGTAATTTGACGCGTCTTCTTTGTAGAAGTAATCCGATGTTTAACATCGTTTAGCGAAGCACCCATGTAATCTCACCCTCCTTAACTAGTCATTTGAAGCAGCTGAATTTTGATCATTCTTTGGTGCGGCTTGTTGGTCGTCTGATTTACTTGGTTGGAATGTCTGTTCGAATTCCTTAATTGCAGCATCTAATTTGCCGGTATCAGGTAATTGACCAGTCTTTGTAATTTCATCAAGCAAATCTTTGTGTGAATGGTCGAAGAAATCAAAAATTTCGTTCTGATAACGTAAAATGTCATCAATGGCAATCTTATCCAAGAATCCGTGAGTCAAGCAATACAGAATCACAACTTGCTTTTCGACAGGAATTGGAGAATGAAGTGGTTGTTTTAAGACTTCAACCGTTCGAGCACCACGATTCAACTTGGCTTGTGTTGCTTCATCAAGATCAGAACCAAATTGTGCAAATGATTCCAGTTCGTGATAAGAAGCCAAATCAAGTCGTAAGGTACCAGAAACTTTCTTCATTGCCTTAACCTGCGCATCACCACCAACACGAGAAACAGAAGTACCAGCATCAACGGCTGGACGAACACCAGAATAGAAACTATCGGCATCCAAGAAGATCTGTCCATCAGTAATGGAAATAACGTTGGTAGGGATATAAGCGGAAACGTCACCGGCTTGGGTTTCAACGATAGGAAGAGCAGTCATTGAACCGCCACCCAACTTATCGCTCAACTTAGCGGCACGTTCCAACAAACGTGAGTGGGTATAGAAAATATCACCAGGATAAGCTTCACGACCAGGAGGACGACGAAGAATAAGTGATAATTCACGGTAAGCGTCAGCTTGCTTTGATAAATCATCATACACAATTAAGACATGCTCACCATTATGCATGAAGTATTCACCCATAGTAGCGCCAGCATATGGTGCAATGTACAACAGTGATGCTGGTTCAGAAGGTCCAGCTGAAATAACTGTTGTATAATCCATGGCACCATACTTTTCAAGTGTACTTACGGCCGTTCGAACAGTTGATTGTTTCTGTCCAATGGCAACGTAAATACATTTCATATTTTGACCTTTTTGATTCAAGATCGTGTCAATGGCGATTGAAGTCTTACCGGTTTTACGGTCACCGATAATCAACTCACGCTGTCCACGACCAATTGGAATCAATGAATCAATCGCTTTGATACCTGTTTGTAATGGTTCAAAAACTGATTGTCGATCCATAACACCAGGCGCTTTGTGTTCAATCGCCTTGTGATCTGCGGCTTTAATTGGGCCTTTACCATCTACTGGTTGACCGAGTGAGTTAACAACTCGTCCAATCAAATCGTCCCCAACGGGAACTTCCATAATTCGGCCGGTTCTCTTTACAGAGTCACCTTCACGGATATTTGTGTCATCACCCAAAATCATGATACCAACATCATTGGTTTCAAGGTTTTGTACCATTCCATAAACGCCGTGGCCGAAGTCGAGCAACTCCCCAGACAACGCATTTTCGAGCCCATGAGCGCGAGCAATACCATCACCAACATATGTAACGATACCTGTTTCTTGAACGTCGAGCTCGTTCTTATAGCCTTGTAACTGTTGCTTAATAAGAGCACTGATTTCCTCAGCTTTAATGCTCATAAGTTTCACCTCTTTAAATAGATATCGTTAATTTAACAATAATTCCTTAACTTTATTAATTCGTGTCTTAACACTGCCATCAATTGTCATATCAGAAGACTTAATCATAACACCACCAATGAGTGATGAATCGACTTTCGTATCAAAAATAACCTTGGCAGCTCCAACCCGTTTTTCAAACGCCTTTGCTAATCGATCACGTTGATCATCACTGAGTTCAGTTGCTGAAACAACTTCTGCCCTGACGATCTTTTTATCATCTTCATATACTTTTTGGAATTGATCAATAATATCCAAAATTTGTGGAAAGCGACGATAATCAGCAACAACTTTTAAAAAGTTTTTAATAAAATCTGAAGCATTTTCGGTGATAGGAGCGAGGAGGGACTGTTTGTCCTTATCGGCAACTCGAATATCATCAAGAATATCAATCAACTTAGGATTAGCAGCAAACACTTTTCTGAGCTCTTGCAAATCAGCGTAACCAGATTCGAGTTCATTCGTATTCGTCAAAACTTCGAACATGGCTTTAGCGTATTTTTTTGAAGCTGTCATACTATCTAATGTCATTTCTGCTTACCCAACCCTTCAATATAAGAATCAACAAGCCCTTTTTGATCATCTGCGTTTAATTCTTTTGAAATAATCTTAGTTGCAATTTCAATAGACAGGCTTGCCACATCTTTTCGAGAATTAGCCAAAGCTTCTTGTCGTTGTTGTTCAATATCCTTCTCAGCAGAACTCTTAAGATTAGATGCTTCATTTCGTGCATCTTCAACGATCTTTTCACGTTGTTGTTGTCCATTTTGCTTTGCGGTGTTAATAATTCCGTTTGCATCTTCACGGGTTTTCTGCAATTCAGCTTGACGGGTTGCTGCTAATTCAGCAGCCTTAGTCCGTGACTCTTTTGCAGAATCAATATCACTGGCAATTTTATCTGAACGGTTTTGCATCATCTTAGTGATTGGCTTCCATGCAATGATTTTGATCAACCACATTAAAACAAGAAAACTAAGCATCACAAACAGCATGTCACCAACATAAAGCTGAGCTCCAACTATCGAATATGAAAACATCAATTGGCACCTCCTTCTTTGTATATTTAGCGATACTAGTCACTACTTGTTCATAACCAGCAAAGCAACAACGAAGGCGATGATAGGCATAGCTTCAACCAAACCAACACCAATGAACATGTTACTACGAAGTTGACCTGACAATTCTGGTTGTCGTGCCATACCTTCCAACATCTTAGAAATTAAAATACCATCACCAATAGCTCCACCAATAGCGGCACCAGCCATTGCAATACCTGCAGCAATTGCTCCCATAATAATAAATCCTCCTTAATAATCTAAAAAAATTTTGTTAATCTTCTAGTTCTATCTTTCGAGAAATGTAAACTGAGGACAATGTTACAAAAACATAGGCCTGAATACATCCAATAAAGACTGAAAAACCAGTCCAAACCAATTCCAGGATGAATGCACCGATCCAAATGACCGGCCCACCATGAGCCATGCCAACGATGATGCCAAGAAGCATTTCACCTGAAAGAATGTTACCAAATAGTCGCAAACCTAACGTCAAGAAATTAGTAAACTCCTCGAACAGATTAATTGGTAAGAAAAATACAAATGGCTTCAAGTAATTCTCAAAATGTCCCTTATAACCCAGCTTTCGAATTCCTAAGAATTGTGCAAGCGTCATCGTCATCAGAGACAAAGTCATCGTCACCACCGGATCGGAAGTTGGACTTTTGACATATGCTACACCTGATACATCAATATGCAAAAATAGACCCTCTAAATTCGCAATTATGATGAACATAAACAAGGTAAACCCCCAGAGCCCTAAAAACTTGCTTGTGGCACCCGGAATCGAACTATTCACGATTCCATTAGTGAAGTCAACAGCATATTCTAGAACGTTCTGACCCTTACCCGGTTTCATAGTAAGGTGCCTTGACAATGCATACACAAGGCCTAATACAACTGCACAAGCGATTAAAATGGAGATCATGTTCCCCACGTTAAACGTCAGACCCAAAAATTCAAAAGTCGAAGGAGTTCCTCCACTCACAAAATCTCACCTCTTTCCAAGATACAGTATACGCAAGTAAATCAATCTGGTTATTGGTCAAGAAGACATGATTACCAAAGTGAAACTTTGCGATGGTAATGGACACACAATATTGTCCAAATACAATTGAAACTATACCACCAATCATCACAAAATTCAAAACAATATTAGTAATCTTCGCACCTTTTAAAGCGCGCCCTTAACACAATTATCAACCTCATGTCAGGTTTATGAACGTGAAATCACAACCGACCAAACTCGAAGAGCTGACAAAACATTAATAAAATCAAACGACTTTGAATCATATTTGCCAGCTTTTTACTAAATTAAATCCTGGATAATACAAAATGGAGCGATTACATTCGCTCCACCACAACAATCATCATTTTCGAATTACTTAGTACCAAATAACCGGTCACCTGCATCGCCCAAGCCAGGTACAATATAGCCTTTATCGTTTAGCTTCTCGTCTAAGGCTGCCGTGTAAATGTCAACATCGGGGTGAGCTTTCTGCAATGCTTTTACCCCTTCTGGAGCGGCAACTAAACAAACAAACTTGATATTTGAGGCACCACGTTTTTTGAGGGCATCAATGGCCATGATGGAAGAACCACCGGTTGCAAGCATCGGATCAACAACAAAAATTTGGCGCTGCTCAATATCAGAAGGTAATTTGACAAAGTATTCGTGAGGTTCCAGTGTCTTCTCGTCTCGATACATCCCAATGTGACCAACCTTAGCTGCAGGAATTAAGTCCAGAATGCCGTCGACCATTCCGATTCCAGCCCGAAGAATTGGCACGATGGCAACCTTCTTGCCTGAAATTTGTTTGGCATGTGCAATGCCTTCAGGAGTCTGAATATCAATATCTTCAAGGGGCATGTCACGCGAGACTTCAAACGCCATCAAAGTTGCGATTTCATTCACAATTTCACGAAATTCCTTCGTCCCACAATTTTTATCCCGAATCATTGATAACTTATGCTGAATCAGTGGATGATCCATAACTTGAAACTTACCCATTATTTCCCACTCCTTATTTATATTTCTAAATAATTGTATCACACATGTGGTCGCTAAATTCACAAAAAAGCCCGAAACCACAATTAGTTTCGAGCTTCACTAAATCACGATTCAATTGGATGTTTTTGAGTTAATGCTTCTACTTTATTAGCAACATCTTGTAAATTACTTTCATCTTCTGGATTATCGATCACTTGAAGAATCAACTTGGCAACTTGACGGGCATCTTCTTCATCAAATCCACGAGTTGTTATGGCGGGCGTTCCTAAACGAAGACCACTTGTTTTTGAAGGTGGCAATGGATCATTTGGAATGGACTCTTTATTGGTCGTAATGTGGACCGAATCCAAGATGTTTTGTAAATCTCTTCCATTTAAAGAAGTTTGAGTGAGATTAATCGTCATCAAATGATTATCAGTACCACCCGTCAATACTGACACTTTGGCTGAACTTTGAAGTTCATCAGCCATCGCCTTCGCATTTTTAATAACTTGTTCACCATACTGCTTAAATGAGGGTTGCAGATCTTCGTAAAAAGCAGCAGCTTTACCAGCGATGACATGTTCCAACGGTCCACCTTGGCTGCCGGGGAATACGGCTGAGTTGAGCTTTTTAGCATACTTAGCTTTGGCAAGGATCATACCGCCACGAGGGCCCCGTAATGTTTTATGAGTCGTTGTGGTCACAACATCGGCTACAGGAACTGGACTTGGATGCAAACCAGTTGCTACAAGACCGGCAATATGTGCCATATCAACCATCAAGTAGGCACCAACGGAATCGGCAATGTCGCGGAACTTCTGCCAATCAATAATTCGGCTATATGCTGAAGCACCGGCAATGATCAATTGAGGTTGAACATCCTTGGCAATTTTAGCAACCTCGTCATAATCAATTAATTGGGTCTTCGGATCGAGTCCATACGAATAAGAATCGTACAACTTACCAGAAAAGCTGACCTTGGCCCCATGACTTAAATGACCACCAGCATCTAATCCCATTCCCAAAATCTTGTCACCAGGCTTCAATAAAGCAGCGTAAACTTCCTGGTTGGCTTGAGAGCCTGAGTGAGGTTGAACATTGGCGTATTCAGCACCAAACAGTTCCTTAGCCCGATCAATGGCTAACTGCTCAACGATGTCAATGTATTCACAGCCACCATAATACCGACGGCCCGGATAACCCTCAGCATACTTGTTGGTCAACACTGATCCCTGAGCTGCCCGAACGGCGTTTGATACGATGTTCTCGGAAGCAATCAGTTCAATGTTATGTTCCTGACGGTTTTCTTCGTTCGCAATTGCATCCCAAAGTTCAGGATCCTGCTGTTTGTAATCGTAATTCAACTGCAACACCTCACTATTTTATTGTGGTACAGATTGATTATAACTGCTTAAAATGCATTTGCCCAGCTGATTTATTCAATCGATTCATGTAGGCCTCCGCAATCCCAGTTGGTTTAAGGCCTTGCGCAAATACAGTTTTATATTGTTTGTGATTATCAAAATCCCTCAACTCTGCAAAAAGATCGTGGGCAGCGGATTTTGCGTCATCCCCTAACGAAATGACATCGGTGTTTTTCGGCCAATCAATCGAATTGATCACATCATTGAACGCCATCACACCGACTGGCTGATGATGGGCACCAATCCAGTCGGCAACCTCCTGCCAGTTATCGTCCGGGTCCACGATATAGACCTGAGCATCAGGGGCATAGTGCTTATATTTCATCCCAGGTGCTTTAGGCGTCTGGCTCATGCCCACATGATGCAATTCATCCATCACTGGCCGTTGAATCACCGCTTCAATATCTCCTTTAGTGACCGCCCCTGGTCGTAAAATTGATGGCGTGTCAACTGACATGTCCAAGACGGTTGACTCAACTCCGACCGTTGTTGGGCCATCATCCAAAATAGCTGCAATTTTACCGTTCAAATCATGATAAACATGCTGGGCAGTTGTTGGGCTTGGCTTGCCGGAAGTATTGGCTGAGGGGCCAACGATTGGCACCCCCGCTTTGGTGATCAAATCCAAGGTGAGTTGGTTATTCGGAAAACGGAAAGCTGCAGTGTCAAGACCACCCGTCACCGTTTTGGAAAGAGCATGCGGTTTGAGCTTAAAAATCATTGTCAAGGAACCTGGCCAGAATTGTTTAATCAGCTTTTTGGCATCATCGCTAAAACCAGCCACATATGTTCCCACCATTGAAACACTTGTCACGGTCACAATTAATGGGTTATCGCTTGGCCGGCCCTTTGCCTGATAAACTTTTTTAACGGCTGATTCATTGGTTGCGTCTGCTCCCAACCCATATACCGTTTCGGTTGGGAAAGCGACCAATTCACCTTGCTGAATGATTTTGGCGGCGGTATCCAATTGATCGCCGTTCAACATTAAAGTTTCCATTTTATTAACCTCATTTCCTTACTTGAACCATTCGCTGATGCCCAGCTGCATCATGCTTAACACTGATTGTCGCGGTTGGCATCGCTTCAGAAAAAATCGCGACCACTGCATCCTCTTGGTGAAACCCGATCTCGACAAAAAGTCGGCCACCTGGTTTTAGATGGGCGGCAGCACCGGCAGCGATCTGCTTGTAAATCGCCAAACCGTTTTCCTCAGCATACAAAGCCAAATCCGGCTCATTATGGATGACACTTTGATCCATATAATTGGTCTCACTGTGGGAAATATACGGTGGGTTTGAGACGATCACGTCAAATTGTGAATCAATCTGCTCAAACACATCACTGTTAATAAATTTCACCTTTAAGCTCAACCGATCAGCATTGCTTTTGGCGACTTGCAATGCGGCATCAGAGACATCGCTAGCAGTCATTTGCCACTGGGATCGTTCCTTTTTAAGCGCAAGGGCAATTGCCCCACTTCCAGTTCCAATATCCAACACAGAAAGTTGACCAGATTTCTGCTGAGTTTCGGCTAAAATCCAGTCAACCAACTCTTCGGTTTCAACTCGGGGAATCAGCACTGCTGGGCCAACTGTGAGTGTAAGTCCATAAAAGGCTGCCTGGCCAACAATATATTGAGGTGGCATTCCTGCAATCAGTTTACTGATATCCTCTTGGAATGTGTGCCACAGATCATTTGGCATTTTGTGCTGATAATCAATTAACAATTGGGTCGCAGATAAGTGTGCGCGGTGGCGAAGAATGAAATCCACATCGTACATATCGATATTTGAATTCCCTTTAACACGAAAAGAAGCCCATTTCCGGGCTTCAAAATAAGTCACATTATCTGCATTATTCATTGGTCAAATTCTCAAGTTTCTTGGCTTGATCAGACAAAATTAACGCATCAATGATTTCACCAAGTTCACCGTTCATGATTCGATCCAATTTGTTAAGGGTCAATCCAATTCGATGATCGGTTACCCGGTTTTGAGGATAATTATAAGTCCGAATTCGTTCAGAGCGGTCACCCGTTCCCACAGCAGACTTTCGTTCAGCATTGTATTGATCTTGTTCTTGTTGTGAATAGTAGTCGTAAACCCGGGCCTTCAAAATTTTCATTGCCTTGGCACGGTTCTGCTGTTGCGAACGCTCGTCTTGCATGGCAACAACAATTCCTGTGGGCAAATGGGTCATTCGAACCGCAGATGACGTCTTGTTGATATGCTGACCACCAGCACCAGATGAACGATAAACATCCACTCGAATATCTTTAGGGTCAATATCAATATCAACGTCCTCTTCTTCAGGCATCACCCCAACAGTCGCGGTGGAAGTATGAACTCGGCCGGCTGATTCAGTCACTGGCACCCGTTGAACCCGGTGGGCACCATTTTCGTACTTCAGCTTTGAATAAACCTTGTCGCCGGTAATCATCAAGGCAATTTCTTTGAATCCGCCGACTTCGGTTTCATTCTTATCAACCACTTCAACTTGCCAACCCTGGCGCTCAGCATACTTGGAATACATGCTAAACAAATCGGCTGCAAATAAGCTGGCTTCATCCCCACCAGCGGCTCCATGGATCTCCATGATGATATTCTTGTCATCATTGGGGTCCTTTGGAAGCAGCATAACCTTTAATTCACTCTCAAGCTTTTCCTTCTGTTCTGTATAATCGGAAATTTCATCTTTAACCATTGATTCCAGGTCAGAATCATCGATCTTTTCTCGCAGCATCTCTTTGTCGTCGTTTAATTGACCCGTCACTTTTTGATACTTCTTGAAGGCCGCCACGGTGTCCCGCAGATCTGCCTCTTCTTTTGACAGTTTCATGAACTTTTGAGTATCCGCAATCACTTCTGGATCACTGATCAATTCATTCAGTTCATCATAACGATCAACTACAGCTTGTAATTTGTCGAAAATTTCATCCATTTAATAATTCCTCACTTTGTTACTTAATCGGTGGATTGTAATAGTGCTTTCGGCACACTGGATAGTAAGATTCATTACCACCCATTTGAATTTGTTCGCCTTCATACACAGGCTTACCATCGTGAAATCTGAGATTCATAATGGCCTTTTTGCCGCAGAACCAGCAAATTGTCTTCATTTCCTCTATCTTATCTGCATATAGCAATAAGTATTCGGATCCTTCAAACAAATGGTTCTGAAAGTCGTTCTTGAGGCCAAATGCAATGACTGGTATGTTCAATTCGTCAACAATTTCTGCCAATTGAAACACATGCTTCTTTGTTAGAAATTGGGCTTCGTCAATTAGGACGCAACTGGCATGGGGATCGAGTTCTTGAACCCGTTCGAAAATATTTGTCTTTTCAGAAATTGGATCCGCCTTTCGTTCCAGGCCAATTCGAGATTCAATCATCCCCTGTTTCTCACGTGTGTCCAAGGCACTAGTCATAATAATAACACTTTTATTTTGCTCCTCATAATTGTGAGCAACTTTAATGATTTCGATCGTTTTGCCACTATTCATAGCACCATAACGATAAAATAATTGAGCCAATATTTCCACCTTTTTCCTTGAAAGCTTCTATTCCATTATACAGAAATTCCCTTTGAATATCGATATTAATCAAAATTTTCAGCCACAAAGAGCCAAACCGTGTTCAAACCGCCATCCGTATGATAAACTTAGTCTTTGATTAGTACGATATGTACTTAGTTTAAGGAGTAAATCTTATGTCATTGAAAAGTTCAATTGCAACTGCAGCCGGCAAGTCTTCTTACTGGTTCTTACACACGTTCTTAAAGGGTGGCAGTTCGCTTCCTGGAAAAATCACCAAAAAAATTGATCCAAATATTTTACAAAATCTTGCTCGAAATTACGATGTGATCGTCATCACAGGAACCAACGGCAAAACACTAACCACCGCTTTGACTGTTCAAGTTCTCAAGGAAAAGTATGAAAACATTCTGACTAATCCGACTGGATCAAACATGGAACAGGGAATTATCACGACCTTTCTTCATGCGCCCCGGACAAAAAACAAGCGCCCGCTGGCAGTTCTAGAGGTTGATGAAGCCAACGTGATCATGGTAACAAAATACATTAAACCAAAAGCATTCGTCTTCACCAATATTTTCAGAGACCAAATGGATCGTTATGGTGAAATCTACACGACTTACCAAAAGATTTTAAACGGGGTTGCGTTGGCGCCAAATGCCACGATTATTGCCAATGGTGACGCCCCAATTTTCCATTCAAAACAACTCCCAAATCCCATGATCTATTATGGATTTGCTAATCAGCCCGAGGGCGACATTAAGGCGACCCCAAACACTGATGGTGTACTTTGTCCCCAGTGCCAACACATTTTGCACTATCGCTACATCAGTTATTCAAACTTGGGCAAGTATTTCTGCCCAAATTGCGGGTATCAACGGCCAGAATTAAACTTCGCGCTCAATAAAATTGTAGAACTCACCCCAAAGTCGTCAAAATTCGAAATCGATGGCGAGCCAATCAAAATTGAGATTGGCGGGGTCTACAACATCTATAACGCATTAGCCGCATACACGGTCGGCCGATTCATGGGGGTCACTCCTGCTCAAACCCAGCAGGCCTTCCACCAAGGAAAAAGCATTTTTGGCCGCCAAGAAGAGATCAACGTCGACGGCAAGAAAGTTACTTTAATTCTAGTTAAAAATCCTGTTGGTTTAAATCAAGTGATCGACATGATTTCGACCGATAAAGATCCTTTCACGTTTATTGGTCTACTGAATGCCAATTACGCAGACGGAATTGATACCAGTTGGATTTGGGATGGCGACTTCGAACGACTTCCCAAAATGAACATCAAACAATTCATTACAGGTGGCGAGCGCTACAAAGACATCACCTACCGGCTTCAAGTTGCTGGGGTAGATCCGGCTAAACACTTGGTTGAACCAGATCTGGACAAGGTCGTTGAGATGATTCCAAATGCCCCAACCGAGAAAGTCTATATTTTAGCCACTTATACGGCTATGCTGCACTTGCGAAAAGTCTTTGCTACAAAAGGTTTTATCAAAGGAGGTCTTGACTAATGGCTTATACACTGAATGTTTGCCATCTCTATGGTGACTTGATGAATACTTACGGCGATCTGGGAAACATCTTGGTACTCAATTATTTAGCTGAAAAGATGGGCGTTGAGCTCACTTCCGAAGTAATCAGTTTGGATCAAGCATTTGATCCTGACAAATATGACATCATCGTGTTCGGTGGTGGTCAAGATTTTGAACAGTCAATTGTTTCAAAAGACATCCAAACAAAGAAAGCTGGCCTGACTGACTTCATTGAGGACAATGGCTCAGTTGTCGCAATTTGTGGTGGTTATCAACTATTGGGACACTACTACATTGGCGCAAATGGTGAAAAACTGCTGGGCATTGGCGCTTTGGACCATTACACAGACAAGCAAAAAGACCATCGATTTATCGGAAACGTTGTCATTGAAAACGAAGAAACCGGTGAACAATACCACGGCTTCGAAAACCATCAAGGTATCACCTTCCTAGGCCAAGATGAACGGCCACTCGGAAAAGTGTTGGAAGGCCATGGGAATAATGGTCAGGATAAAACCGAGGGTGCGATCTATAAAAACGTTTATTGCACTTACTTCCACGGACCAATCTTAGCCAGAAACAATCAAATTGCAAAACACGTTTTGATTAACGCGCTGAAACGAAAGTATCCGGACGCTGACATTTCCAAGCAAGAACAGTTGAAGGTAGCCGAAACATTCTAGCACCCGAAAAACATTCTGATGTGATTAATATAAGGGGTTCATTACTACAGCCTGATCTTGGGCTATGGTAATGGCCCCTGTTTTCGCAATCGATATTGCAAGAACCGTTCTAAATACCAGTTAGCGGCAATCACGGCGTCATGCATTTGCTTCCCTGATGAATGTCCGAATCAACTCACTGCGATATGGGAAAAAAGCCTTATTGAGGGCGTTTGGATGAACTCGATTTGATAGAAACACAAGTGCCTGTTGGGCGGTTCGATCAATCACAATCAGCGTCCCTGTAAAGCCGGTATGCAAAATATATGGATGCCCATTATACTCACGTAAAATCCACCCAAACGAGCGGTTCTTGGTGTGGTCTGGAGTTTGATCGACAAACAATTGATCCAGCCACGTCTTTGACAAGAAATCCGGGTAACGAATTTGACCCAGTAACCATTTCGAAAAGTGAACCAAGTCGGTTAATGTTGCAAACAACCCGGCTGATCCACAATCAGCGCCTAATATCCGAGCTTTTGGATCATGGACGCTTCCCCTTAACAGGCCTTCTTGAGGTAACTTCTCAGTTGGAACGACCTCCAATGGATTTTGGGGATGAAAAGTTGCTTGTCGTAATTCTAAAGGCCGCAAGACGTATTCTGAAACCAATTGCTGCACCGGTTCGCCCATAATTGTGGATGCAATCCACCCCAAGAAGATAAAATTGTAATCCTGATAGTGAACGACTTTGCCGATATCGGGCCCACTCTTAAGATTCAATAATGCTGGAATAAGTTCATCTTTCGGTAACTGATTGCGGTTGGGAATGTACCCAACAATATCTGAAGTGTGCGTGAGCAAGTGTCTGACCGTAACCTGTGGTGACTGCCATTGCGGTAAATACTGACTCAATGAATCGTCCAATGACAATTTTCCCAGTGCCAACAGTCTGATAATCAAATTGGTCGTCCCGACTACTTTTGTTAAAGATGCCAAATCGTACAGTTCCCCCTGTTCCAAGGGGAGTGTTTCGGGGACCAGCTCCTGATTACCAAAGTAGCTGGAAAGAACTGAGTGTTGATTGATAATGCCATAGGTTACCCCGGGCACAATTTGATCATCGACAAATTGATGCATTTTCGCAATTGTTTCGTTGTATTTCATCGACATTATCCTTTCAAGACCATTTCGCCATTCTAAATTAGAAATAGCTGGTAGATCGAACTTTAATAACCCAATCATATCAGAAAATGCCGTTAACAACGCAGGGCTTTAAAAAATCAAAACAAATTCATCATGAACCGATCAGATTTGATACAATGGAATTAGAAATCCCAATCGAATTGGAGGCACCCCACTGTGGCAAGCAATTCTGATACACTTTACCACGTTCTTTCATATATCAAAGCCCACCCTGACAAGGTGATCGTCGAACCTGGCCAGTATGACAATGCAATTGTTATGTATTTAGATGATGACGTTAAGCTGGGCAACCCTGAAATTTATTTTCCATCCCACAAACTGATGGTTAATCGAATGGCCCCAGAGTTCATGTCAATGAATAATGAACTGCTCGATTATTTTCATGATCAAACCAGGGTTAAGGATTCCAGTTATCATGAGTTATGGATTACAACTTCTCACTTGGCGAAACGAAATAAGTTTTTAGTTGATCTGTCGTTTGAATAATCACTGTCCGCGAATAGCGAATATTTTTTTACTCAAAACCAATGGCCACACTTAACTGGCAAATCAGATACATTGCTTTTGCTATGATGAGCGATAAAATAATCCGTATTAATCTAACAATAGGAGGTATCAAGTTGATAATCAGGACTAAATTCATTTCAACAACGCTATTGACAGCCTTGTTCGCAATGGGTTTTGCGGCAACGAGCATCCATTCAACGACTGCCGAGGCAAAAACGAGCGTCAAAATCGTTTGGCGCCATAAGGTTCGGCCCGCCGCCACCTATCAAATGAAAGGGATCAAGTCAAAACGATCGTATGCATACTCAGCCAAACTCGCTCATAAGAAGTTTCGGTTATTAAAATATGCCCACAAACAATTTACGGTCACCTATCAACAGAAGGTTAAGGTTCACGGCAAATATCGGGTTTATTACTATGCCAAAAATACCGTTAACCATAAAATCTCTGGCTGGGTTTGGCGCGGCTACTTAACCAAAGTCAGCAACAAACAAACAAATTTGATTTCTAAATCAAAGCTGAACCAACTCATCTCAGCTACCCCGGATCTGCAACCAGACAAGCAGGTGTTAAGTCTCAATAAAGATGCTTACAGTAAATATGCCACTATTTTTAATAAGCAGTACAATGTTGGTAATTTTGCGGCTCCTGGTGTTTTTTTCCACGATCACGCAACGATTTACGTTGAGGATAGTGCCCTTCAAAGCAATGTCAACTCAGCAATTGATAAATGGAATAGTGCTTTAGGCGCCGACGTATTTTCAATTGGCAGCAAAACTAATAACACCCTGACCGTTGGATTTGGTGACGGCACAGCGGCAGGTTGGGACGGCTTGTTCAACAGTACCTCGATACAAGTGGATCAAAGCCATTTCAATGATCAGTCTTACGTGAGTGCAAATACCCTCAGCCCAGCGTTCCAGCAGAAGATCAAAGCACTCTCTGATCAAGCCAGCCAACTTCTTGCAACTACGAACGCAGACCTGAAGGCTAACCGGAAACAATATGAAGATCAACTGCAACAACTTACTTCCCAGTTGGACAATGCAAATTCTGATAGCCAACGAGATCAAATTAATCAACAAATAAATGATTTGAAGAATCATCACCATACCACCGATCAACAAATTCGAAATGACTACAACACGCAACTTGATCAAATTCGCCAGCAAATTAAAGACGACTACAATACTGAACAAGAATCCACCTCAACAAGCTTGGAAACTAATTATTGGACAACGGTTGTCACCCATGAGTTGGGTCATGCATTGGGCCTATACCACACCCCTTATCAGAGCGATATCATGTATGCCCCAACAGACAACGAATCTGAGTCAACGCCCAGTCCAGTCAAGTACTCTTGGAGCGAGCCCAAGGATCCGGATGCAGCCAGGTCTTACGAAACCGCCGAGTTGTCATCACGAGATATCAACCGGGCAAAGTTGACCAAGTTATTAGGTTATTGGTAAGCGGCATAAAAATAACGCCTTCCCAAATTGGGTTGGCGTTATTTTGGCTCTTCGTCAACTGTTGTTGGTGAAACTAAATTCGAGTTCTAATCACTTTGTGATTAGGGCTCTTTTTGTT
>NZ_JAUCAP010000036.1:0-28723 GCF_030361045.1 Lentilactobacillus sp. TOM.63 | reverse complement strand
CAAAACAAAAAGAGCCCTAATCACAAAGTGATTAGAACTCGAATTTAGTTTCACCAACAACAGTTGACGAAGAGCCTGAATTCCAACTGAGTAAAGACACAGGCTTATTGATTGATCTATGTATCTTATTTCGTCAAATTTTCACACGACCATCGCCAGCAAAAATACGGCGCCCAATCCAAGCACAACCGAAATGGCCATTGAACGCGTCCAATAAGCAATTCCAATCACGATAACCGCCGCAATCATTTCCGGGGCCCGACCAGCGATTGAAACCACGTAGTCCGGGGTGATAAAAATGTCCTTTACGACCAGTGCAGTAAATAGTGAAACCGGGACATATCTCATCCATTCGTTAAACCAAACGGGAATTTTTCGGGTACGAAAAAATAGTAGGGGAATTAATCGCGGCGCAAAAGCCACGCAAAAACACCCTAATACCAACCAAACATGTTGTGTCGTGTTCCATTCCATACGTTCTAACTCCTACTCATCAACGTCATCAGGTGAGCCAGCCGGGTTCTTGAGGTGCCGCAGCAGGCCACTGTTCGGTAAATATTTTCTGATTGATGCTTCCACCATAAAACCAATAAACGAAGCGACCAAGGTTGAGATGACCAGGCCGAGGGTTGATTTGGTCAGTACCATGAAGTAAGCGGCCAAGAACCCGGACAGAATGCAGATCAGAATAATCAACCCATTCTTGAGTTGAACAACGATCATATAAAGGAATAACGCTGTTAGCGCAAAGTGAACAATGGTTAAATCGATGTGAATCGCACTACCAATCAGGCTGCCAATCAGATTACTAATGGTCCAAAACACCAACGTCATATGTTCGACGTGTAAGGCTTCCCTGGGCGTAAACTTCTTATCCGTTGAAAATTTTAAATAATTAAGTGCGTAGTTTTCATCATTCATTGAAGCCGCAAATAAAGCGGTAAATCCAAGCGACTGGCCATGCAAATACTTGGAAAGACTCGATCCCAGCAAGGCATAACGCAGTTCGAGGAAAAACATCATCAAAATAACTGAATACATTGGTGCACTCGTTGCCAGCAGTGACGCAATCAAAAATTGCGCCCCGCCTGAGAACACCATTACTGAAACCATTAAAGTTGTCCACACGTTGAATCCAGAAGCGTTCAGCAAAATTCCACACGCCAAGCCGATTGGAATGTAACTCAAATCTACCGGTAGCGAAGCATCAAGGATTCGACGCCAATATGGAAGCTTCTCTCTAGATTTCGCTATGTCTTTACCCAAAAGGATTCCTCCATCATTAAGCACTCAGGACTGTAAGCCCGTGTAAAAATCATGTAAACACAATCCAGATACAATTATATTGGATATCACCAAATTAATAAACACTTTTAACCAAATGTTTTGCTAAAACAGTCGCAAAATCGCGCGCCATAGGAGAATGAACGGGTTGGCTTTTTTTATCGATTTGTTGGTAACCAATTGAACCTTAGCCTCATCAGCTTGCAAATATTTCGGTAAAACCTGCCCGTAAGTCAATTGAGTCTTGCCGGCAGCCGTCCCCTTCTTGGCCGGGGCAGCAATTTTTTGATTCAAATGGACATATTTTCCCTGAACTTGCTGCTTGGAAATATTTTTCGGCGTCCAGACCCACGTCGTCTGCTTGACAACCGGTTGAACATCGACCTGTTTCCCATCCGGAACAGCCGCTTTGCCAACACCTTTAATTTGGCTTCCTTTGCTTAACGTAATGGGATGCTGATCAGTGAATACGTACCGCATTAACTTAGCGGTTTGAATAAATCTTGCCGGATCGGTCGCGCTCTTGTTACGACTGCCAAGCACCACCGTAATAATTCGGTGATGTTTGCGGGTGGCTGATCCCACGAAACAAGCACCGGCTTTATCGGACGTCCCAGTCTTCAAGCCGTCCACCACAACGCCCTTGGCAATTTGGTGATCGTTAAGCAGCTGGTTGTGACCGGTAATTGCTGTGCCGTAAAAAGTCGAGACCGTCTTTTTGGTAATTTCAGTCACCCTCGGAAAAGCCTTGATTAGTTTGCTGGCTAATAAGGCAACATCGCTGGCGGATAGCTCATTTTCGGCATCCCCGCTCACGTTTGCCAATGCCAGTCCCCCAGTTAGCTTGTTAGTCAGCCCGGAGGCATTATAAAATTTAGCATCCTTGATTCCGATCTGCTTGGCCGTTTGATTCATCAATTTCGCAAATTTCACCGGCGTTCCCGCAACTTTCTGGCCCAACGCCAACGCAGCCGCATTGGCCGAGGCCACCAACGTTGCATTGACTAACTGACGCACAGAGTATGACTTGCCGGCAGTCAATGGCACATTGGTCAGCCCACTAGCGGTGCTCAATTTAGCAAGCGCTGGCGAAATGGTCACCTGGTCATCCCAAGCTAACTTCTTTTGTTTGATTTGCTGATGAACAATGTAAATTGTCATTAGCTTGGATACTGAGGCAATCGGCAGTGCTTGGTGGGCGTTTTTCTGATACAAGATCTGTCCGGTTCTGGCATCAACGGCAATCGCGGCTTTGGCAGCAATCGCCGGTTGATCAGTGACGGAGCTCGCTTGAACGCCGGTCGCAAATCCTGCAGACAGCAAAAAAGTGCCTATTAAGGCAATGATCGCTTTAAATCGTAAGTTCATTTTCATCCCTTCTACCGCGTTCCTTTTAATTTGTCGCTGGGTTTTGAAAGATGATCACCATGATTAATTGGAACGTGAATCGCAAACGTTGTAATTTCAGGGCTCGAAGTTACATTAATGTAGCCGCCGTGCAGATCAATGATGCTCTGCGCAATTGCCAGGCCCAAGCCAGAGCCACCGGTATCTTTGTTTCTGGACTCCTCAACTCGATAAAAGCGCTCAAAAATTTGGTCAAGGGACTTCTGGGGAATTTGTGGCCCATCGTTGGCAACATCAATGACCGCTTCACCGGGTTTGCCGATTCTGGCACTCAAAAAGATGTTGCGGCCACCCTTGCCATACTTAATCGCATTTGAAATCAGGTTGTTAAAGACTCGCCCCAGTTTTTCGGCATCCGCTTCAATGTAGAGGGGCTTTTCGGTATTTTTGGCAGAGATTGCCAGACCACTCTTTTTGGCTTCCAGCTCAAAGCTGGCGACCAGTTGTTCCATCATCTGATTAAGGTCAATCTTATTGATCGATAGTGGCGTCCCGGTCTGTTTGACTTTGGTATACTCAAATAAATTATCCACCAAGGACTTCATTTGTTTGGCTTTCAAATAAGCAATCTCAGTATACTTGAGCAAGTCTTCTTCACTATGGTACTGCTTATCTTGAATCAGGCCAAGATACCCCAAAATCGAGGTTAACGGCGTTCGCAAATCATGGCTGACATTGGTGATCAGCTCATCTTTGGAACTCTCAATCGCCCGCTCCTCGTCCATGGAGTGGATAACACTATCAACCAGCGCATTAATGCTTTCAACAACTGATTGCGTATTGTCTTTGAATTTAAAATTAATTCGATGATCCAAATGGCCGTTGGCAATATAATGAAGCTCGGTAATGATGTGACGCAACTGCATTTGATGGTAGCGCCGAATCAATCGCCAATAAACGACGGCCGCATCGAACACCAACATCAGCGCGATGAAAATGTTCTCCCAGCTCCAGAGATGGTAATGATTCGGACCAATTAAAATCGATCGTTTAATGATAAAAATCCCATCCCGCAGGCCAGGGTTGGTCATAATAGATTGATTAATCAAAATCACAATCGATAAGTTTAATAACAGAAGGAGAATGACCGTTACGATCCCTTCCAAAAATAATTCAGTTTTCTCACGGCCGGTTAGCTTCAACGTAATCCCTCTTTAAAATTAGTGTGATTCGATCTTGTAGCCAACGCCCCAAACAGTTTGGATAACTTTTTCACCGTTAGTCGCTTCTTCAATCTTATCTCGTAAATGACTCACATGGACCATGACTGTCTTAGCGGAAACGATACTTTCCTGTCGCCAAACGCGTTCAAAAATTTCGTCAGCCGAAAAGACCCGGTTGGGATGGCTGGCCAACAAGTACAAAATTCCAAATTCCAAGGCAGTCAATTGAATCAACGTGCCGGTAATCGTTTTAACTTCATGGGAGTCCTTATTAATAGTCAAAGGTCCAATGTCCAAAACGTCTGGGGCATCATTGGTAACGTGTTCCTCGGTCCGCCGCAATAACGACTTCACCCGAGCCATGACTTCCAGTGGATTGAATGGCTTGGTGACGTAATCGTCAGCGCCGCTGATCAAGCCCTGGATTTTATCCATGTCTTCGGTTTTGGCTGACAAGATGATAATCGGAATTTGAGAATCCTTACGAACCTCTTTGATGACTTCAATTCCGCTCATGCCGGGCATCATAATATCCAAAATCATCAATCCAATGTCAGATTCGGTCCGTAGCCGGGTCAAAGCCTCTTTACCACTATAAGCAGAAACTGGCTCGTAGCCTTCATTTCGGATGTAGATTTCAAGCAATTGAGCAATTTCTTTATCATCATCGACAACTAAAATTTTCATGGTTTGTTATACCTCATTCTGATTTAAATTCCAATTTCACATAATTGATAAGCAATTGATGAACGTTAATAATTCACCATAGATTTTACACTTTTTAGAGTTAACCACTCCTGACTAAAGTCAAGAGCTTGTGAGCATTGAAACCTAACGGCTTCATGACCACAATTTGCATAGATACAGCCAGCTTACTTAGACCACCGCAGTGATCTAAGCAGGGACCGGCTAATTACCAATGCCGTTTACGTTCCCAGGTTGCCAGAGGAACGGTCTAGTTTAGACTAATTGAGCTTGACCTTTGGCTAAAACGTTCCGAGCGGCATTATGATCCCGAATATGGTGAGTGCCACAGCGGGGACATTGCCATTGACGATCCGCGAGGGTTAACTTTTCGGTACCTTGCGTCCCCATCACGAAGCGACATTGATTACACATCTGCGTCGTGTTTTTCGGATTCACGGTCACAAACGTTATTCCATACAGATCCGCTTTATAACTCAGCATCCCAAGAAAAGTCCGCCAGCCGACATCGGCAATGCTCATGGCTAAGGCATGATTGCGTAACAGATTTTTACTCCGGAGCTCCTCGGCAACGACCAGATCGTGGCTTTTGATGAGTGTCGTTGAAAGTTGCTGGAGAAAGTGCTGCCGTTGGCGGCGAACTTGATTATGGAGTTTTGCGACTAATTGCCGTTGCTGTTGATAATTTTTGGCTGTCCACAATGACCGGTGTTCTTTCTTAGCGCGCATTTGACGGCGGGACAGCTTCCGCTGTTCTCGGGCTAATTTAGCTTTAATCGTCCGGTAATACCGCGGGTTGGCAATGACGTCACCGTCACTCGTTGTCAGAAAATTTTCGGTATTTAAGTCAATCCCCACGGCCTGATGTGGAATTAGCACCGGTTCAACAAATGGTTTTTTTGAGCCTAATTGCATGGATAAAAAGAAGCGGTCAGCCGCATCTTTAGCGATCGTCACCGTCCCAATCCGAATTGCTTGCGTCTCATCGCGCTTCAATAGTCGCTGATGAGCGCCGCTTATCCGCAACCGGCCAAGCTTTGGTACCTGAACATGTTTTGCATCCAAGAACCGCACGGTTCCATTGGTCATCTGAGCCGATTTTTGCCCAGGGTACTGACAATTGGTTTGGTATTTCCATGCATAACTTTTACGGTGAAAGTTGGGCACCCCGGCGGTGTGCACTTGACGAAAAGCCTGCCAGGCTTTTCGATAATTCTGAATGGCATTGGCCTTGGTCAAGCTATCAATCCGGGGGTCGGCTAAAAACTGATAGTGGTTAGATAGCTGTTTGGCATTTTGGCGAGCTTCCAGCTGCTGAATGCGATTTTGCACCAACTCAACAGGTAATTTAACTCGTTTTAGTTGATAAAGTTCGCGGTTACTGGCCACCATCTGATTGTAGATAAACCGGCTAGCATCACTATTCACCTTGATGATTTGCTTCTGTCGATCACTGGGGTAAATTCGAATCTTCAACCCATAATGATAGTCCAGCTTGGCCATCGATACCACGGTTCTCACCTCGCTTCATATTTCCATACTACGATTATATCATGCGCAAACGTGAGCGTGGTGCCAGATAGCCCGTAATCAAGTATGATCCGCTGGGACGCACCTTTGGTCAAATAGGGTTTACATGAATACTTTAGGGAATCTGAGCTGCAAAGTGATTGAAAATCTATCGATAATCAATCCACTAAATTGGTCACCGCAGGTGACCAGCAGAGGCATTCATCTGCCTGAATAAATTCAGGAGATTTCTGCCTTAATTTTCATTAAAAAACAACTTACTGGTAATTATACTGTGTAGCCGCCGTTTTCCCAATGCAAATCAGAATATCAAGATAAACTTAAATGTTCCTTAAAAAGTGCGCGAGTCCAAGCGGTTAGCAATCGAAGCATAAGTCTCCTAATCCAGAAATCCCGGTTCTGGGGATTTTTGGATTAGGTGCTTATGTGCAGATTGCTGCTTGGAGGAGCGGTCCTAGAAAAAGTGCGCGGAACCAAGCGGTTAATAACCGGAGTGTAACAAAAAAAACCACCAACCCAAAGTCAGTGGCTCAAACAATCGCTAGTCTACTTTCCCTCTGCCTCCAACAACTTCTCCTGCATCTGATCCAATGCATGGGTTACATACACAGGGAATTCATCGGGATTAACCAATCGTTGAGTGGCGGAAGGCAATTCACTTAATAACACTTTACTATGCTTTTGAATCTCGAAAACGTCCGGTAATTCTGCCTTGAGGTTTTCACCCTCTAAGACGGCTTCTTGAAGAGGGACCGCATCAAAATCCGTGAGGAACTGATCTCGTTTTGTGGCCAATGGATTAGCCTTCACGACATCCAATTGGTCATTCAACTTTTCATCTTTCAATGCAATCACATCGGCAAAGGCCTGCTTAGTCCCATGGTGATATAATCGATAAACCTGTTTCAAGCCTGGCAGGGTCACCTTTTCGCGACTGGCACTCACTTTAATCTTCGGAACGAGTTTGCCGCCATCTGAAACGGCAGCCAATTTATAAACCCCACTTAAAACAGGCGATGACGCACTAGTGATCAAATTTTCCCCAATTCCGAAATTATCCAGTGGCGCCCCTTCATTCAGCAAGGACATCACAACGTGTTCGTCCAACGCGTTTGAAGCGGTAATCTTCACTTCTGGGAGACCGGCATCATCGAGGAGCTTGCGGGCACCACGAGCTAGTTGGGTAATATCACCTGAATCAATTCGGATGCCAACCGGTTTGTGACCACTTGCTTTGAGCTTTTTAAATACTTTAATCGCATTTGGAACCCCGGACTTCAAGACGTCGTAGGTATCAACCAATAGTGCCGCGGTATCCGGATAAACGTCAGCCCATTTTTCAAAGGCGGTCAACTCATCCGGGAAAGCTTCAATCCAGGCATGGGCCATGGTGCCGGCAGCTGGAATGCCAAACTTCTTAGCGGCCAAAACGTTGGACGTGCTGGAGCAGCCGCCAATCACAGCTGCCCGGGCACCATACGTTGCACTGCTTGGGCCCTGAGCTCTACGGGCACCGAACTCCATCACCGGTCGTTTGCCAGCAGCATACGTGATTCGACGAGCTTTAGTGGCAATCAGTGATTGATGGTTCATCAAGTTGAGAACCATCGTTTCAAACAACTGAGTCTGCAGCAGCGGTCCGCGGATTGTCAGTAGTGGTTCTCGCGGAAAAACTGGCGTGCCTTCAGGGATAGCCGATACCTGACAGTCAAAATGAAAATTCTTCAAATACTCCAAGAAGTCTTCTTTGAACAATCCCAAGGAACGTAGGTAATTGATATCACTTTGGTCAAAATGGAAGTTGCGCAACCCTTCGACAACCTGTTGGAGGCCGGCGACCACGACAAAACTCCCCTTATCTGGTACCTTGCGAAAGAAGACATCAAAGACCCCTTCTTCGTCAGGAATCGTTTGTTGGTAACCATTTGCCATCGAAAGTTCATACAAGTCGGTTAACATTGATAAATTATCCATAAGTCATCCTTCTTTTTAATTCGCTAAATTTAAGTAAAATTAACTTTTATTAGCCTAAATAAAAGTATTCAAAACTTTTATTATACCCTAACGCCATTTGCCGATTAATTCAAGCCCCAATGTAGGCCAGCTTGTATAAACGGGCTGGGCGACCAGGTCGTTTCGCAGCCGTTGTGCCAATATCGGTAAATAACTTTCGATGGCTCTTCTTAAAATTCGAATTATCAATCTGATTAACGGGGGTTTTTAAAAATGGCGAATATACAAGCCGGGCATCTTTCAACGTGAATGTTGCCCCCAGCACCAGCAAAATATTGGGCTGGTAATCAAGCTTGTTGCGGATTCGATCACAAGCAATTTTGAGGATCCATTCATGATCGTAGGCCAGATGCTGGTCCGGATGCGCCTGGTTGGCCGCAAATTGTTCATAGTAGGTCGTTTCGCTGACATCTTTGGCGGTTTCAAAGGAGCGATCGCCATTTGAAAACCGGTATCGCTGTTCGGTATACCCCATCGCAAACCAACGGGCATCTGCGGCCCCGTAACCTGCCTTAAGTTCTGGCTTATCGGGTAAAAAAGTCATATATGCCAAGGACAATGCCCGGGAACCCGGAGTCCGCAGCTTATTAGTAAAAGTTGCCAGCTGCTCAGTATGGCTGTCCGATAATTCCATGCCAATTTTTTCTTTTACCAATCGTAACGCCGCATCATCAGCACTTTCTTGGAATCTCATAAATGTTTCTGGCAACGCCCAAAAATCTTTGTATGGCGCATTATCCCGCTTGACTAATAAAATGTTCACCTGATTGGTTACATGATCAAAGCTCCAGATGATATTAGTGATATTGATATAGGGTTGTTCAAGAACGTTCGTAGTCGCCACCGGAATTCTTCCTCCATTAATTAAAGATTATATATAACAAATATAGAACACTTTCACAAAATAACCAAGCAACATTAAAACATTTTACCTACAATACCGTTTATAATCGGCATCACTTATTAAATCAGCTTCTCCATGGTTACGGATTTCTAGAAACCTAATTCATTGTTTATCAAACTTCTTCAGATTATAATAACAATAGAATGAAATGGTTATATTGATAAGTTTCTATTTATCTCAATCAAGCTATTTTCATTGGTTTGATTAGCCAAAGGAAGTGCTCATTGTGCTCAAAAAATTCATTAAAATTAGCGGTTCAATCGTCATCATAACCACATTACTAATTGTCACTTCATTGGCCGTTTCTGCTGCCGAAATAACCCCCCATGGCACTGCCCGTTGGGAATCGGCAACCGCCACAATTAACACCTCGAACAATTCGGCTAAATATCAAAAAATTTGGAATAAGGCCGTTACAGCGTGGAATCAAACCGGGGTATTTGAATTTGTCCTCACATCCGATTCAAGTGCTCAAATCAACACCTCTACAAATACAAGCTTGAGCGGCAGCTATACGGGAATGACCTACATCACAACCGGTAGCGATGGTTATATGCAATCAGTTACCAGTGAACTGAACCCCCAAACGTTGGCTGCATATGATTACTCGACGGCTGAAAAGGTTAATGTCGCCGAACACGAACTAGGTCACGCACTTGGCCTTCTCCACAATCCCAACCGGGCCAGCGTGATGTTTGCTGCCAATCGTTATTATAGTATTCAAAAAGTCGATACTCAAAGCGTTCAACAACTATATGCAACTCAAATGGATCAAGTTTCGATGCGGAATAAGAAAATTATCTTTAGAGATCCAGTAAACGTTAAGTGAGTGATCAGCTGGATTGGAAAAGAGAAATTTGGAACTTAGCCGATTTCACAATATTCAGGCCAAAAAGCAATGCATTCCAAAACCAAGCATTGCTTTTTTACTTAAATTCTGAGATCAAATTGCCTCAGGATAGCTTCTGCAATTAACAGTTGTCTGGAAGTCTGATTGCTCTCGCTGTTCCAGTCTTTTAGACACTATTAATAGATGCTAATTTCTCCAATAGCTCTTGTTCACCCTGTAAGCATTCCACCAGGCTCAGCTCCGCTTCAGATTCCAATGGCGTATATTCGAAAGTCGAAAACGACAGTGAATCAAAGTGATCAAACACTGTCTTCGATTGAATATCAATGGCCGGATCCAGGAAAGTTCCGCTGCGACTGGGTAATTTAACCATCTTGGATTGAGCACCATAGAACCGGTTCACCCCTTCAATATCTACTCGCTGAATACTATAATAGCGGTTGGTCGGATACATGACACTAGCTCGATTTGAATTGTGATTCAATCCAATCGCGTGACCCAATTCATGCTCAGCAACGTTGACCATTTCACTAGTCGAATACTTGAAAACTTTAAACGTGACCGGATTAATTTCTGTGTCGACGTGGCTGAGATATCCCTGTTTGTTGACGACGATATACGCCATACCTGCATAATCGGCACTAAGTTTGGTGTCAGTTGTGGATGTCACCATCGCTTTTGACTTCGTCAGCACAAAAGTGAAAGCACCGGTTCGGTTCCATGCCTGAACTGCCCGCTCCCAAATGTGTTTGTACTGAGTCGAGTTATGCGAGATATTGATAGTAGCAGTAGCGGTTGGAAATCGAGCCGTTCCGTGGGGAGTAATCGGTGCTGCAGCAGAAACCGATAAGCAAAAATAACCTACCATCATCAATAAAAATGCTTGCATCATTACCATGATCCTTTTGAGCACCCTCAATACCTCCCCAAGTCCTTTACACCTTAATCGAAACAACCTAAATTCGATTATATTATATGATAAATGTATTATGTTTTCGAGAGAATATATGCTAAATGATTTTTAATTAGTGACTTAAGCTGATAAATGGAGTTAGTGATTGATCGGTTCTCGTCTATTGAGTCAGTTGGATATCATGATGTTATACTATTTTTGGGAATGATTTTAAGAAAGGACGGAACTGCTATGACCTACAAAGATCGCAACAGTATTCAATTAATGATCGTGACCCTCATGATATCTATGGGGATCACCGTTGCTTTTAAAACAACTCCAGTTGATGCTGAGTCAGCCAGTCGCTCAACAATCCAGATAACTCGTCTTCAGAAGAGCAACGTCTTCGTGAGTAATGACGCAAATATTTATAATAACCTTCACTTCAGCAAAATCGTGTATCATGTCGATCACAACGCCGACTATTTACCAGTAATTTCTATTAAACGAGCAGTTATCAAAGAATCCCAGCATCAGAGCAGCTATATTTATGTCATCAGCACTCAACACAACGTGCGCGGCTGGGTTGACGCTCATAAGGTTGCCGGTAGTTGTTAAAATTGGCAGCTTAAATGTTAATCAGGATCCCCTTATATGCTAGACCAGTCACTGCCTATAAAGTCGGTGAAAAACGGCTGATTGTTGCCATTTAACGAAAAAATGCGATCATTCCAAAATCGGGAATGACCGCATTTTTTTGATAAATTCTGGGATCTAAACGCCTATTTCCCAGTCTTTTACAATTAATTTTCAGGTTCGTAATTAGGTGCTTTCTTAGTAATCGTAATATCATGTGGATGTGATTCGCGTAATCCTGCATTGGAAATTTCAACAAACTGAGCGTTGTCGTTGAGATCTTTAACGGTTGCGGAACCCGTGTACCCCATTCCTGAACGAAGGCCGCCGACCATTTGGAAGACGATGTCGTTGATGCTGCCTTTGTACTCAACTTCACCTTCAATACCCTCAGGAACCAACTTGTTGGCTTCGCTCACACCGCCTTGGAAGTAACGGTCAGCTGAACCATGTTGTTGTTCCATAGCAGCCACACTCCCCATACCACGGTATGATTTGTATTTTTTGCCATTTTCTTCGTAAACATCGCCGGGAGCTTCTTCGGTACCAGCTAACATGCTACCAAGCATAACGGCAGTACCACCAGCGGCCAGTGCTTTGACAATATCACCAGAATATTGAATCCCACCATCGGCAATGATTGGCTTACCCCATTTTCGAGCAACTGAAGCAGCGTCATAAACGGCAGTTATCTGGGGAACTCCAACACCGGCAACAACTCGAGTCGTACAAATTGAGCCAGGACCAATTCCAACTTTGACAACATCAACACCGGCTTGGTATAAAGCTTCTGTACCAGCAGCAGTTGCGACGTTACCTGCGATTAAGGTTGTATCGGGATAGTGATCACGAATTTCAGCAATCTTTCTTAAAACACCAGCTGAATGACCATGGGCGGTATCAATCACAATTGCATCGGCACCCGCTTTGAGCAAGGCTGAAGCGCGATCAAATGTATCGGCGGAAACCCCCACAGCAGCAGCAACCAACAATGCACCGTTCTTGTCGACAGCGGCTTTAGGTGTATCGGCGGTCTTTTTGACTGCCTTAACCTTTGCAACTTCACCAGCCTGTGCTTCGATACTGAGATTCTTGTGAACAACGCCAAGGCCACCGAGCTTTGCCAAAGCAATCGCCATCTTTGATTCGGTAACAGTGTCCATTCCGGCACTGATGAAAGGAACATTCAACTTCAAATTGTCAGCCAATTGTACTGATAGATCCACATCATTTGGTAATACATCACTCGCTGCAGGAATCAACAGCACATCATCAAACGTCAAGCCTTTTTTACCGAACTTACTATCCCAACTAACCATCTATCTCGCTCCTTTATTTTTTAGGTTGCTTAGTAACATATCATGTTCATTCAAAACAAGCAATGATCTTTACTAAAATCTCATCGTTGTCTCATGAATTAATCCAATTACGAAGCAACGGGTTCTTAAAAGTTGTTATCGATTATACACGAACTTTTCAAATAGTTAAAGGACTTTATCGGAATTAATTTACGATTTCTGCAATCAATTCGAACTACCAGAATCTTAACGTTCGTGTTTTGCTGAGATCAAACAAAACCTGCTGGTATGACTGTCTACCAAGCAGGTTTTGAGCAATTTTTGGGGTGTAAAACTTTAGAACAAACCACCTGTAATATTGAAGTTTCGCTTGTACCACCAAGAGCCACCGGCACTTAGCAAGCCAAGGGCGATATAAACATAGCGATTAAGAGCCGGATTAATCACAGCTGGCAGCATTGCAGCGCCAGTAAAGATTCCCATCCAAACAACAACGAACAGAATCATAATCACAATTCGGATCCAGATAGAGTATTTGTGCTTAACTCCGGGTGTAAACATCATCGTTACTAGTGGAATTCCAACACCAGCAATCGCTGCACTCAGAATGATTCCAGTGATTCCCATGACGGGTTGAGGACCATTTTTTGCGGGGAAAAAACTAATAATGCCGTACATGAATGTAAAGATCATGAAGAATAGCAATGCGTTGTAGCCCGCATTTGGCCAATAATCCCGCTTTGGATCAGGCTTACGCTTAGGCGGGTTCACAATAAATTGAATCCGTTCTTCAACGGTTCCCCACATATTTCGGGCAGTCCTGCCTGATTTTTGACCCTCAAGTAATTCCTGAACCATCTTATTGATCGTTTCAGTCTTTTGGGCAGCCGTCAACTTTGTGCCGGCAAGGGCCTGATTAAACTTGTACATATAGTCAGAATTACGTTTGGTTAACCCAATGTTATCAAATTGGGAATGGAGAATTTTGGCAGACCGATCCCGATCTTGATGAACGTGCGCATTTTTTTCACGAGCGCTCATATTTTGTTTTGTTTCATCGTTATTACTACTCACTTGTTTCGCTCCTTGTTTAGTGAGCGGCGCAAAGCGGTTATCAATCGGAGTGTAAGTCTCCTCACTTGGAAATTCCCGGGTTTGGAATTTTCGAGGGAGGTGCTTACACTCCGATTGTTGCTTTGCACAGCTGTCCTATATTCTGTTTAAAATTATGTTACAGATGATAAAAATAAGAAATATTCTGCAAGTTTTCAGACTACCTAGTAGAAACGTGCTCCGACACAACTGATGCTAACTTCTAAGGCAAACTTGGTTCAAATCCAAAACCGGGATTCAAACCAAGCTTGCCTTAGAAACCGCATCACCCGTTGCTCGTCGCACTCTAAACATTGAACCTAAATTCAACAATATCCCCATCCTGCATCACATAATCTTTGCCTTCAAGACGCAGCTTACCGGCATCTTTGACAGCTGCTGGGGTTTCATACTTATCCAAGTCTTCAAAAGCCATAATTTCTGCTCTGATAAAGCCCCGTTCAAAATCAGAATGGATGATCCCAGCTGCTTGAGGGGCCTTTGTACCCTTCTTAAACGTCCAGGCACGAGTTTCTTTGCCACCTGCAGTGAAGAATGTTTCCAGGCCTAAAAGTCGGTATGAGGCGCGAATAAGCCGGTTTAACCCTGGCTCCTTTACCCCCTCTGCCTCCAAAAATTCTTTCTTTTCGGCATCGTCCAACTCAGCAATTTCTTCCTCTGGTTCCGCAGCCACTGCAATGGCTTGGGCCCCTTCCTTGTCAGCAAAGTCTTTGATCTCGCCAAAATACTTTGAGTTCTCCGGGTCAGCCATGTCATCTTCGGCAATATTGGCAACGTACAGAACTGGCTTGCTAGTTAACAAGAACAACCCTTTCACAATCTTTTGTTCGTCTTCGTCAAAATCAATTGACCGAACAGAGCCGCCGTCTTCAAGGACTGGCTTGATCTTTTCAAGCACAGCGAGTTCGGCCTTGGCTTCTTTGTCAGCACCCTTGGCAGCCCGTTGAACTTTGCCCAAACGCTTATTAACGGCGTCAAGATCAGAAATGCCCAGCTCCAAATTGATGGTTTCGATATCATCGATTGGGTCCACTTTTCCCGTGACAGTGGTGATATTGTCATCATCAAAAGCCCGGACAACGTGCACAATGGCATCAACTTGGCGGATATTTTCCAGGAACTTATTTCCAAGTCCTTCACCCTTGCTGGCACCCTTAACAATCCCAGCGATATCGGTAAATTCAAACGTGGTTGGTACCACCTTTTTTGCTGGAATTAATTCTTGAATCCGATCCAACCGTTTGTCGGGGACTTCAACCATCCCCACATTAGGATCAATCGTCGCAAATGGATAGTTGGCCATTTCCGCTCCGGCCTTGGTAATCGCATTAAAAAGTGTCGACTTGCCGACGTTCGGTAATCCAACGATTCCTGCAGTTAGTGACATAACTTAACAACTCTTCTTTCAGTTTATTTTTCAGCTTTTTCAAGTAGTTTCTTTAATTTGTGATCAAATTCACGGCGGGGCATCATCACAATGTGCCCACAACCAGTGCACTGAATTTTAATATCGGCGCCCATCCGAATGATCTCCCAGCGATTGGTGCCACATGGATGAGGCTTTTTCATTTCAACAATATCGTGAAGGTCATACATCCTAACAACCTCTTCCTATTTTAAAAACTAGTCCAAATTCACGCCAAACATCTCAAGTAACCGGTTCAAATCATCGACTGACCCATATTCAATCTCAATCTTACCCTTTCCCTTTTTCCGGGATGAATTGACGATCGAAACTTGAGTCCCAAACTTTTCTTGAAGTTGACCTTCGGATGCCCTGACAAACGGTGACTTGCGAGGGGCCTTCTTCTGCTTGGCACCCTTTTTGCCGTTAATCTTGGCAGCTGCCTGTTCTAATTGGCGAACCGTCATAGATTCAGCGACCGATTTTTCGGCCAACTTAATCAAATCCTGCTTGTTATTAACCGACAACAACGTCCGGGCTTGGCCCATTGACAGTTTGTTATCTTCTAAGAGATCCTTCACTTCTGAGGGTAATCCCAGAATTCGCAGATAGTTGGCAATGTAGGGTCGGCTCTTACCTAATCTTGATGCCACTTGCGCCTGAGTCAGATCAAGTCTAGTCATTAACATATTATACGCTTCGGCTTCTTCAAGGGTGGTTAAATCCTCTCGCTGCAAGTTTTCCATTACAGCAATTTCCATCATTTGTTCTTCAGTCGCGTCCCGAACAATTGCCGGGATCGTGGCTTGCTTAGCAATCTTGGAAGCCCGCAGTCGTCGTTCACCAGTCAATAATTCATAAGTATCAACTTCTGGATTGGGTTGACGGACAATGATTGGTTGGAACACCCCGGAATTCTTGATGGAAACAGCTAAATCCTGAAGAGCCTTCTCATCAAATCGATGCCGTGGTTGGTATGGATTAGGCTTGATTTCACTGACTTTTATGTCAATGACATCTTCCTTGCTGGTATCAACATTATTATCCTGGAAAAGGGCCTCAATTCCCTTTCCCAGCCCAGTGGGTTTCTTCTTATTAGCCATGATTTGCCAGCACCTCTTTCGCCAAGCTCATATATTTTTCTGCACCCTTTGATTTGGGATCGTAATCCATAATTGGCAAACCATAACTTGGTGCCTCGGACAGACGAACGTTTCGGGGAATGACTGTGTCGTAGACTTCATCCTTGAAATACTTCCGGACTTCCGCATTAACCTGCTCACCCAAATTGGTTCGGGCATCAAACATTGTTAGGAGAACGCCTTCGATTTTTAGGTTAGGATTAAAGTGCTTGCGAACAAGGTCAATTGTATTTAACAACTGACTGAGCCCCTCTAGCGCATAATACTCGCTTTGGACTGGAATTAGAATTGAATCGCTGGCCGTAAACGCATTGACCGTGATCAGCCCAAGTGATGGTGGGCAATCGATCAACACAAAATCATATTGATCTTTAACGGCATCCAGTGCGGCCTTTAACCGGGTTTCCCGGGCCATTTGTGGTGTTAATTCGATTTCAGCTCCGGACAATTGAATCGTGGCCGGCACGATATCCAAGCCTTCGTGAGAAGTATGGGTGATTGTTTCCTTCATTGGTTCTTCATTAACTAACACGTCATAAATATCTTTTTTGATGTCTGCCTTTGAAATCCCAACGCCGCTGGTGGCATTTCCCTGCGCATCAGCATCAACCAGCAAAATTTTTTTGCCCAACGAAGCCATGCCAGCACCTAAATTCACAGCAGTCGTGGTCTTACCGACACCGCCTTTTTGGTTGGCAAGTGAAATCACATACGCCATTAGTCATCCCTCCTTATCGTTTATTTTGTCAGTGGCTCCCGGTTGGGAGTTCCTGGCTTTCGTGGATATTTTTTAGGGGTATCGTTAATCTTATTAATCACAATAATGTGCCTGAGTTCATCAGAAATTGGCAATGTGAACTCGTAATCATCGCTGACTTGACCGCCCAAAAGTTGGATAGCGGCCTTGGCATCGGTTAACTCATCCTCAGCTTTGGCAGCCTTCATAGCGATTAATTTGCCGCCTTTTTTGACTAACGGTAAGCACAATTCACTCAACACTGTCATCCGAGCAACCGCCCGGGCAGTCACAATGTCAAAGCTCTGACGGTGAGGCGACTTTTTACCACCAAATTCCTCAGCGCGCGCATGGTAGAACTCAACACCATCGAGCCCAAGGGTTTTAATCAATGTTTTGAGAAAATTAATGCGCTTATTCAAGGAGTCAACAATCGTCACTTTAAGTTGGGGAAATAAGATTTTAAGTGGAATTGAAGGAAATCCCGCTCCTGCCCCAACGTCACAAATCGTCAAAGGGTCTGTTTGAATCTGTGAAACAAAAAAAGCAGGCGTTATCGAATCATAGAAATGTTTTAAATAAACGGCTGATCTTTCTGTAATTGTCGTGAGGTTAACATGCTCATTAACTTCCACCAACAGCTTAAAATAGGCATCGAACTGACTCATCTGCTTGTCAGTAACTTCGATACCTTTATCCAAAAGAGCCTTTAAAAATTGATCGTTGTTCATTTATTATTTCTCCCAGTGTGTGAAACAATCTGTTTCACGTCTTACTATACTTTAACTTAAAATCGCTTATATGACAAGGTGTTTGAACACATTAATTATTCTGATAATGGGCGGATGATAATTGATGACTTTAATTGTAGAAAATAAAAAGAGACAACGACATCTCCTGATTTCCAATCGGTGATCATTCACTTGGATCGCCATAGCCACTCAGGTAAAACTTGCGACAAACGGCTGATCCCTGCTATTTAAGCAAAAAAAGTAATGCATTCCACAAACCAGAACGCATTACTTTTTTCACTTAAATTCTGGGATCAAATCACCCATTATCCCACTCTTATTTCTGAATCTTCGAAACTTCTTCCAAGAACCACTTATTAAATGCTTCCGCGTCAATATCCGCGCAAACATTGGCATTGGTCTTGCCATCGTGGTAAGCTCCGCGAATGTCACCAACCGTTTCACCAATAGCTGGGCCATCTGTGACGATATCGATCCACATTTTCTCAGTCTTAATTGCTTCTGGGTGAAGTAGATAGAAGATTGTGTTGACATCGTGCATAGCAATCCCTTTGTCGCTGTTATCGCCATCATTGATGATGATATCGTGAAGCATCTTACCAGTTTCGTTCATGGTTTCCAATTTTGCCAATGAATCTGGCGTCAATAGCGCCTTCATTGTAATGTCCAAACCGACCATCGTGATTGGAATGCCAGAATTGTACATGATGCGGGCGGCGTCTGGGTCAGTGAAGACGTTAAACTCAGCGGCACTGGTCATATTGCCCTTTCCAAGGGAGCCACCCATGGCAACGATGCGTTCAATGTGATCCTTCACTTCAGGATATTCACTGAATAGTAAGGCAACGTTAGTGTATGAGCCGGTTGGCACCAATGTGATCTTTTCGTTACTACTCATAATGGTGTCTCGCAAAGCTTCAACGGCACTGACATCAAGCGGCTTAGGCAAGTCCTCAGGAAAATCATAGCCAGGCATCCCTGATTCGCCGTGAATTCGGGCAGCGTCCTCGAATTCTTTGATCAGCGGTTGTTTAGCACCAGCAGCAACCGGAACCTTCTTATTGAAGAACCGGACAATCTTTTGAGCATTCTTAGTTGTCTTGTCAACAGTCACATTGCCAGCAACACTGGTGATCAATTTCAAATCAATTTGGGGATCATTTAATGCCATCGTTAAAGCAGCGGCATCGTCAATTCCCGGATCAGTATCCATGATAATTTTAATCGTCATTGTTCAAACTCCTCCTTATATCAAACGCTTACAATTTTTTTAGTAACAGGAAGCGAACAATCTTAAATCTGTTCGCTTTCGTTGATAACTATTAATAGCGGCAACGACATTCTTAGCCAAAATGTTATTCCCAGTTCCCATGTTAATCTCAAATAACCAAACATGCACTATAGTAACGCACTTAAAATGAGATCACAGAGAAACAAAGCACCCAAAACATACGTTGGGATCGTCAATTCATTTTGTCGGCCGGCAGCGATCTTCAGCAGTGGATAGGTCACAAACCCAAATGCCAATCCAGTTGAAATGCTGGAAGTAAATGGGATAATCACCACGATCAAGAATGCAGGAAACCAATCCGAAAAGTCGAACATGTTAATTCGGCTGAGTTGGTTCATCATCAACGCACCAGTGATGATAATGACGGGTGAAATGGCCGCCTGAGGCACAAATGACAGTAATGGGATAAAGAACAGCGATAAGCCAAACATCACGCCGGTTACAATCGCAGTTAGCCCAGTCCGGCCACCGCTTTCGATGGCAGAAGCACTTTCGGCAGCGGCAACCGTTGGACTGGTTCCAAGAATGCCAGAAAGAAAGCTGGTCACGGAACTGGCCTCAAACGCTTTTTTGAATTTCTTAGGATTGGGCATAATGCCTTCCAGCAATCCCATCGATTCAAATACCAAAATCATGGTCATGGAGAATACCGCCAGAATAAATGGAATGCTGAAAGCCTGACTAAAGTCGCCCTTGGCAAGCACGTCCGTGTATTTGGTAATATCACCGATGCCAACAGATGGCGAAGCCTGGTCCTTAATGCCAAATAAGATCCCCACAATCGAAGTGACCAGAATCCCAATGAAGAAGCCCCCGGTAACGTTGCGTACAAATAGGAACAAGGTAATCAACAGGCCAAAGATTGCCAGCAAAGTTGCCGGATTAGTGAGATTTCCCAGTGCCAGAATGGAATTTTTCCCCTGCTGAATCAACTGCGCTTTTTCAAGCCCAATTTCCACCAGAAATAATCCAATTCCAGCTGTAATCCCTGCTTTAAGCGTCTCCGGGATTCCCTTAGCCAGCACAACGCTGAGCTTGGTAAAGGCAACGATCACATAGATCACACTTGAGACAATTGAGATCGCTAAGGCTTCCTGCCATGACAAGCCCATTGCGACAACAATCGTGTAGGTGAAGAAGGCGTTAACCCCCATTCCTGGCGTCAAAATAACTGGTGCGTTCGCCCAGAATCCCATGATTAAACAGCCGATCAGAGAAGAAATAATGGTGGCAAACACACTCAAATCAACTGGGATCCCAGCATCTTTTAAAATAACCGGATTGACAATAATAATGTAAGATATGGCGAAAAATCCGGTAATTCCAGCAATGATCTCTCGTTTAATGAGTGCTTTATCTTTTATAGCCTCATGAAGCCGCAGCTTGTTGGCTACGGCTTCAGCTTGCTGCTTTTTATCCAAAAATAAAACCTAACTTTCTAACTTTCGATATTACCAAACAAATAATCCAACGATACCAGCTGACATCAGCGATACCAAGATACCTGAAAGTAACATTGTCAAAACATTCTTACTGATCAAATCATTCTTTTCCTTGTCAACCAAGCCTTTGAAGGCCCCGATAATCATACCAGTGGTTGAGAAGTTAGCAAATGACGTAATGAAGACAGTCAATTGAGCTTGGTAGTGAGCTGGGAAGATGCTGAGGTTGTTGATTGTCCCGGCAATCTTACCCATAACAACAAATTCGTTGGTAACCAACTTCATTCCCATGAATTGAGCGAATTGGAAGGCTTGGCTGACATCGAGTCCCATTAACCATGCAAATGGGAACATGATGATCCCTAAGATGTGTTCCAATGATAACCATGGGTTGAAGAGGGCCAAGATCTTATCAATCAAAGCAGCTAAAGCAACAAAGGCGATAACGTTAGCAGCAATGATTAAGATCAAACGACCGGCACCAAGAATTGAATCACCCAAGAATGAGAAGTATGGTTCCCGTTTGCCGTTGGCTTGAACGTCGCCAGCTTCAACAGCTGCGTCACTCGTACCACTACCACCCATTTTAGCGATGGTATCTTCTTCAGGAGTAACCTTAACTGGGTTCAAAATGCTTGTGATAATCAAGGCGTTTAACACGTTCAATGGAATCGCAGTCAAAACATATTGACCAGGAACCATTTGGGTATAAGCACCGATGATTGAAGCCGTAACACATGACATTGACATCATTGCCAAAGTCAAATTACGCTTTGCAGACATTTGCTTTAATTGGAGTGATGAAACGGCAAGTGCCTCAGTGTTACCAAGGAACATCATTTCAACGGCGAAGAATGATTCAAACTTAGGAGCGCCGGTAATGAATGAAAGTCCCCGGCCAACCCACTTGATGATCCAAGGCAAGACACCTATGTATGTCAAGGTATCAAACAATGGGACAATCATCAAGATTGGCAGTAACGCACTGGTGACAAAGTTCATTGATTTAGCAGTTCCACCGTACTGAGTGGTTACCCAGTTAGGCAGCGCAAAATTGATCCCTTGATAAGCAACTTGGACCAACCAGTTAAATCCATCGGCTGCAGCCTTAACGGCATCACGGCCCCAAGCAAAACTCGTCAAGATCCAGGCTAAGACAAGGTTAATCACTAACACAACAGCTACAGAACGCCAGTTAATACTTTTCTTGGCATTTGAAAATAATAACGCGATTCCAAGGTAGACAACAATACCAAGAACGTTAACCAGCAAATAGGTTAATTGCATATTCTTAAATCCTCTTTTCTGAATTTATAAACAAAAATGGCTAGAAACAAAAGCTGACGACTATCCTCCTTATAAGACGAAATTGGTTTTAAAGTTTAAACCCAAAATAATCATACGATGAACTATGCCAGTTCACCAAGAAAACTGCTCCTGAGAAACTTCGGCGAAGCATCAAGATGGAAAATGTCAGCGATTGTTGCGGCCACATCGGCAAATGAATGCCGAATGCCCAGTGATTTCCCATCAGGATTAGATGGTACATATGCAATCAGTGGCAGATATTCCCGCGTTGGAGTCGTACTGAACGTCGGATCGTTGGCATACGAGGACGTGATCAGCAGTAGATCCGTTGAATGCAATTCGTTAATCAGCTCGGCGAGTTGTTGGTCCATGTAGCGCAATGATTTGGCGCAGCCCTCGATATCGGCTTGTCGGCAGCACTCCTGGAGACCCAGTGTCCGCATGTAGATCAAGCCGCTTCCTGAGCTGCTGGCCTGCTGATGCAATTCTCTAAATGCTCGAACGTCACTATTAGCAGGGCGAATCGTCGCTAAATCCTGATTAAATATGTAACTGTCGTAATTACTAATGACGATTGATTTGTTAATCCCCTTGCCGTTATAGACGACCGAGTCAATAGAGCTGGTAATTCTGACGTCAGATTGGTAGTCGAACATTTCCCGCAAGCCAGAATTGAAGTCCGTCCCTTTGCTTGCCATTTGAACTTTGCCAAAGTAGCCAATCGGCACGTCCACGGGGGCAATTCCAAGGATCGGATCACCAAAACGAATATTCCCCAAGCCTAATTTGCTCAGGGTTGGTAACTTAAAGTGACCCACCACTTTATTAGCAATGTGCCCAAGCATATCGGCACCGACTGAATTAAATTCATTGGCGTTCTTGGCCTCACCAACACCAAGTGCTGATAGATCGACAACAATAACCCGCCGAAAATCCATAGAATTCACCTTTTCCCCGTTTCAATTTCCAAATGTGAAATAGTTCTACTGAATAGAATACCCAATTAAGCGAACATTGTAAATTGGAAAGGTCAGAAATAATGGTAAGTAATACCTTTTACTTTCCTGATTGCGCTTTCATTATAGCAAAGATCATTCGCTCCCACAACCAGGAAGTGCAAATTTGTGAAATAAGTTCATCTTGTTAATTATTCGAGTCCTGATATGGCACGGGGTGTTTGATGTGGTCGAAACCCAACAAAGCAGGAAATTCACATGGATGACCGGTTGTTAAGATTAGGCGGTGAACATTTATCAAATTAGAAAGCTAGGAACGTTGCCCAATCATTGTGCGGAACTTAGCAAGGAGTGAAGCATCGTTAAAAGCGACACAAAAAAATAGGATTTAAACTCATTCTGACATGCTACGAGTTTAAATCCTATGTGGAAGGGATTATCGGGGTTAATACCCACTTCATAAATAATTTAATGTTTTATCGCCTCAATTTAACTAATTGTTGATCCATCTGCCGCAAACGTTAATCACTTTTCTTAATTTACTTTTGATAAATTTGCCGTGCGATCAACGAATGGTTCTTCGTGAAACTAATTGGTATCAACTTGATATCTCATCAATTTGACTGCGGAACCATCTGACTTACTATAAGCGACCTCTTTATGTTAATCTCATTCAATTACTCCAACAGGTATTAATAGTGAGCCATCAGGTTGCATAAACATTTGAAACCAAACTTGTTATATTCAAACACTTAATCACCTGAATTAATTTTGTTATTTTAACTCTTAAACATTTGAAACTCTCTTGAGACTTATGAAACATTATGATTCAAATACATTGTGCATGGTACTTTATACTTAAACTTTCATGTTCCTAAATACTTCTTGAAACTTCCAAACTCTAACACTTAAAATAATCATCCGTCATTTCAAACTGTGAAACATTTGAAAATAATCTAGTTACATTCCAACATATTAATCTTTGGATCAGAGAACATTCAAAGTAGGTGAAACCCCTATGCTTCGAACTTCCTTTCCCTTCCTTGACTATATAATAACATATCTGGAAGCGTTTGCAAGGATTAGTTCTCAACTTTTTAAGTTTGTTTGAATGATAGCCAAATTAACACCTACTAGATTCCAAAAAGACCCATAATCAGGCATCCTAAGAATCAGGATTTCCAATTATGAGTCTTTGATATCATGTTACTTAACCATTTCGGCTGAAAACCTTCCAGCCACCACAGACTACTTGAACAGGAATTTAAGTGGATCAAACACGAAGAATGACAAGCCGGCCAGCCCAATCACGGCAACTGTCGCAATAATTGGCCACATATCATAAACACTGGTCTTGTCATGCATCAAATACTTTACGTGAGAGACTGGGGTTGTGATTGTGACCTTATCACCATTGATTGGTGTCAATCTGCCAGCGTTCACTTTTTTATTGCTGAGTGTCTTGTAAAATGACTTGCTAAATCTATCAAATGTCACCAGTTTGGTCTTGCTCTTCGTCTTGCTACTGCCATCGCTTTCAACCACAACTTCAGCAAAGTTCGCTTTGGCCAAGTCCTTGCTGGTCACCGGTTTCTTAATCTTTGATTGCTTATTAACTGGAAACTGGCTTGGATTGGTTGAAGCTGGACTAGTTCCACTTGAAGGCGCAACCGCCACTGAACTTGATGATTGGGGGGTTGCTGTCGAACCTGTCTTCCCAGAGTCCGGTTGGTCATTTGGGAGCACACCATCAATGATTGTCTTCAAAACATCATCAACCGTGCTCCCCTCCGTTGTGGTCCCTTGCTTACCAATGCCGATCATTGCTTGAGAAACGGGTGCCTTGGTAGAATTGCTTGTCTTACCAGTTGACTTAGTATCATCATCCGTGGTATCGGTACCACTATCCACATCGTTGTTTGAATCAGTGCTGGCCGGATCTTTTGAAACTGGATCTTCCTGCTTGGTCGAAGTGTCTTTAGCACTTGTATCGGAACTCGTCGTTGATCCCTTTTGATCAGTCACAGTCCCAGCGTCGGCCTTAGAATCTGAAGAATCAGTTGACGTGTCACTTGAATTATTGCTGTCAGATGAGCTTGAATCGTTGCTATCTGAACTATTATCGCTACTACTATTATTCTGATCGCTGGAAGAATCATCTGTCGACTTGACATGATTATTGTCGGCATCTTTATATGAAATTGAATCATCCGCTTTTGAATCATGAACTGTACCTGCTGCACTACTGGAGTCGGTTTTGACCTCAGCCTGAACAGTTGTTTTTTGACTTGTATCCTGCGGCATCACGTCCGCTTTCCCCTGGATACCAAGTCCGAACATTGCCAATGCAAATGATGCTGCATAAATTGGCAATCGGCTCTTAAGGTTATTCCTCATAATATTGTTATCCCCTGACTTGGGCGCATTCTAAATATATTTAAAAATGTATAGTCTCATGTTAAGGTACTTTAGGCATTTTGGCAAGTTGGTTATGTATTTATCACCATTGTGTAAATGTCTCGTAATATATCAATGTTATATTTAGACTTGATTGAAATCATTCTGAGGAGATAATAATATGCACAGAAAATTCTACCTAGTTGCAGCCCTTGCCGCATCACTGGGCATGGCCGGATTAACGACCACTCAAGCGGCAACTGCCAAGACCACAACAACTACGAGTACTTCAACTAAGACGACCAGTTCCAAAGCAACTAAAGATAAGGAACAAGAAGATATCAAACCTGCATCAGTTATCAACACAACTGACCTTTCCGACGAACCCATGCCTTATCACATGAAGAAAGGCTACATCTATTCCGATTCCGGCTTAACCAAAACGTTGGGATCCGCCAAAGATTTTGACAATGTCACCTTCTATGCTTACAAAAAGGTGACAATTGACCGATCAGCTCAAGGCAGTGGCAATTCCGTTTTCTACTATGTCAGAAGCGGCAGCGGCAAACAAACCGGTTACGTTTGGCACGGTAACCTGGAAGGCATCGCGGAAGGAACCTTTAATATCGCAATGAAAAACAGCAATTATTTCAAAGCAAATAAAATCATTACGATGGGTGATTCGATTACTTGCGGGTACGATGGCTACCAGACCCTTGATGATATGGGCTATCCAACTTGGTTATCCCGTTATTTAAATGCTAAGGTGACTAACGTTGGCTATAACGGTGCTTTCTTGTCTCAAGGTGACGGTAACGCTGAAACTCCCGGCGACTTGAACACAGTTATCAACGAGCACAATTTCAAAAATTATAATGTTGCAACCATCGCTTATGGCACCAACGATTATGGTCACTCAACTAATTCGCTGGACGACATTAAGACCCAGCTGAATAATGACATTAAGAAGATGAAGTCAGACAATAAGAACCTGATTATTTATGGCATCTTGCCACTGACCCGTTATGACAGCAATGTCAACTCAGATGAGGTGCCTGGTCAGGGCGGTTACACCATGAACCAGTTACGCGATGCAGAAGCTGAAGTCTTCAAGGACAATAGCATCCCTTATCTCGACTGGCGAAATGATACCAAACCAATCATCACCGACGCCAACCATATCGACCGCTTCAACGATGGCCGCTTGCATCCAAATCCAATGACTTATCAACTGATGGGCCGCGAAATTGCCCAGTTCATGATTAAGAATTACCCAGAAGATATGATTAAAACAACGAGCAAAACATCAACCACCAAGAAAGCAACCACCTCAAAAACAACTGCTAAGAAGACAACGGCAAAAACCAGCAGTATTTATCGTTACTAAACTTAACATTAATGAATGACAATGAGGTTGAGACATTAGTCGGCAAACCATTTATAAATATAACTCAGCTTTCCAATTTTATATTGATAAAACTTGCAACAAACGGCTGATCCCCGCCATTTAAGCCAAAAAGCAATGCATTCCAAAACCAGGAATGCATTGCTTTTTTAACTTAAACTCTGGGATCAAATCGCCTTTTGTCCCAATCTTTAGTGAGTTCCCACACGATCAGCTTGAATAACCGCATGGTACAAATCATATTATTTTGAAGAAATAACAAAAGGCTCGACAAAATTAATTGTTCGAGCCCCCTATTAAAAAGATGAGTTAATCCATGAATATGTGGTGTAAGTTGATTAAGATGTGGGATTACTTAGCAATGTAATCGGTGTTACCATTTTGGTTATTTACCTTATCTGGTAACTGGGTGTTCGTTTCAAATTGCTGCATCACGACTTTAATAGTCGCACCCTTTGATTGTTTAGGCGTGTTGTTAGAAATTGTATCTGCTGAATTGAAGACATAGAAGTAACGTGAATTTCCATTATTAAACGATGTGCCAAAGAAACCAGTGTGAGGGTTCCCTGTCTTATTGTTTGTACCTGGTGAGGTCAAAGAACCAGCTTTAGCAACGTGGGCGTTATCCGCAGCGTTCAATGCTGTTTCAAACTTATTAGTTGTCTTAGTGTCGCCAAAGTAGTCAGCAACGTTAAATGAATCGCTGCTATCAGTTGTACTTGGGAATGCACTATTTTGTTGGTCAGTAGTTAATGCAGGGAAGCCATAAGCAAAGTCAGATGCGCTCATTGGCTTGATGCTACCATTAGCAGCTGATTCATAGTAGTACTGAACTTTGGTTGCTTTAGCATTTGGTGTCACATCAACCGTCAGCGTATCACCAAACTTAGCAGTTGTTGCAGCTGGTGTGATCGTCAAATTAGAAAGATCTGGATTAACGGTTGTGCCAGAGCTTAACTTATACGAGTATCCTGATGGGGCAGCAACTGAAGCAAGATAATCGGTTAAACTGCGACCACTATTATCTACATTATTTGTAGTAGCGTCTCCTTGCTTGGTGTTGGCTGAAGCAGTCGTCCAAGCATTCGTCTTGTCAATCGTCTTGCCAGTTGTCACATCCCGATAAGCAATCTTAACGCTCTTGTTAGCATCAAAGTTGTCAGTAGGTGTTGTGCCAGTAGTCAAGCCACTGAACTTAATCCAACCATTTGCGGCACTGTTGGCTGAGTCAGTTGCTTCAACCTTAACCCAAAGGTCGCCTTCACGAGTCCGAGTCGTTTGATCGGTAATCTTGAAAGTAGCGTCCTTGTACTTACTTGAGTCAGTAATAACGCGGCCTTGCTTGTATTGAGTCCAAGCTGGCGTCTTGTAAGTTACTTGAGTACCATCATTTGAAGTACCAGTAGTGGCAATCTTGTAAGTAGCTGACTTCTGAGCATCAGTTAAGCCAGTGGTTTGGTTTGAGGTTGAAGTGCTGGTTGCTGATGATGAGTTGCTTGATGAAGTTGTCGCAGCTGCTTTTGGATCAGTGGTTGTGCTGTATGATTCAACATCACCGCCAAATACGTTGGCAGTCTTACCACCGTAGATCCAGCCACGATATTGGCCATCATAAGTAACAACCTTATAGTAAACAGAACCACGGTTAGTCGTAGCAACTCGATAAGCTCGAACGTTATTCTTTGAACTAGTTGATGATGCTAAACCATTTAAAGTGGTCTTGCTTGCTTTAACCCGGGCACCCTTTAAAGTACCGGCTTTACTGTATAATGCACTGTTACCAGTAAAGTTAACGTTACGATCAGTAGCGTTAGCAGTTAATGTCTTGTTTGAAACAACCTTTGCATACGTCTTGGCGCTTGCAGGGTTCGCATTGGCGGCACCAGCAGCGGCAACAAAGCCTAAAGCTGCTAAGCCGACGAACAATGACTTCTTGACACGATTATTCAATATAATTTCCTCCAATTGCGTTTCAGCAAAGAATAGATCCAGTATATCGCGTAAAATCATTAGTGATATGGTAGATTGCAAATTTAATCCGAATTTTTGGACAAATTTGTCAGCATAACCTGATACGGTGTTTGCCAGTCGAGT